>JAVVTM010000074.1:0-7590 GCA_036653655.1 Clostridia bacterium
AAATAATATTGCAAACAACAATAACATAACTTTAATAAAAATGTTATTGCAAAATGTTGCAACTATCAATTATGGTGTTTAATTTTCGGTTAATTTCTAAAAGCAATCTTTTGTTT
This sequence comes from Clostridia bacterium, assembly GCA_036653655.1. Classification (GTDB taxonomy): domain Bacteria; phylum Bacillota; class Clostridia; order Christensenellales; family UBA3700; genus JAVVTM01. The sequence continues at coordinate 117 of JAVVTM010000074.1, forward strand.
TCTTTTAGTTCATCAACATTTTTTGACGGCTTTGTTCCCTCTTTAATGTCAATTTTAATGTTGTATCTTTCGGCAAGTTTTTTTACATAATATGGTTCTTTAGCGAGTATTTGCCTGTATTTGTTTTGATATCTCGAAAACATCTTCATATCGCCGTTGCAATACTCTGTAATTGCAAATCTAACGCTTTTGCCTTTTTGTTTGGCGCGCAAAATATATAAAACCAAGTCTTTTTTTTCTTCATCATTAAATTTTTTGTGTTCGGCAATATTAATATCCTGCTTAGGATTTTCTTTAAAATATTGATAATAAAAATTGCGTACACTCAATGAATTTCTTTTTAATTTTTTTGCTATTTCATCAAAAATTTCCATTTTTGGCTTTTGGCTATTGTTTAAAAACTTTAGCATTATGTCAATTTCATCTTGCGACCATCCATTATTCTTATGCATAATCTCTCCTTTAACTTATATAATATATTAATTAGCAAAAAATAATATTTTATACATTTGGAGGAACTATGATTTATTTACATTTTGATATTAAAAAATTTAACATTATGCTAGAATTAACATTACTAGAAAGCGAAGTTTTTGAATGCGAAACAGATTGTATTTCTATATTATATCAATCTAAAATTGCAAAAAATAATTGCGTAAATGTGCCCTGCTTTACAACTTTACAAATAATAAATGGCAAACCCGTTTCCAATTTGCTTGCGGAGGTTGTTTTTTGTGGCGACAAACACTATGATGTTAAACTTGCCGAACAATGTGTAAAATCTTATGCGCCACCAGTCATTTTGGAACAGACAAAATTTAACAACAACGGCGAAGAACATATCGCAACCGCTTACTTTGATGGTAATTACAATATTTATATTGAAAATAAAGATTTTTATTTTGCCCGTGCTTTTGATAATATGCAAGAACCACGCTTTTTATTTGGCAACGATAATGGCGTTAACATTTTGTGCACTTTTAAAATGCTAAATAAAATTTGCTTGCTTGTGCTAAATTATAGCGAAGATTATCATTTAATAATTGAAAAAGTTGCTGATGACATAATTATAAACGCTGATTATATCGAAATAATTGAAAATTTGCGTGATATGCAAGGCAGAATTAGGCACTCATTTTATCATATTTACAACAACTCTTTTGAGGCTTACAATATCACTTTTGAGTACACAAACGCCCACAGTTATATTACTAATTTGCTTGCTTATGATTTTTATGAAAGTTATATTGCAAACGACAAAACCTATTGCCAAAACCTACTCGCCGATGATTTGCGTGATAATTACAACAGCATTAAGGAGTTTTTGGGCGATGTTTCTAACTTTAAAAAATGTTATAATAACGATAACTTTTGCCTTATTTATTCTAACAAGACAAGTAAAATTGTTAAAACCCTACTTGCCAATAACAAGATTAGCGATATTATTGAAGTTAGCTAACTTTAATATAACAAAAATTTTACTTAGATTTTATACTAATTTTCTTTAAATATGTTATCATATATTAGAGGTATTTATGAAACTAACATTGATGATTTTATCCGGATTATTTTTTCCAGCGTTGCTTTATATGGTATACGCTAGCTATAAAGTTAATTCTAATTTTAAAAAATACAGCGCTGTAACCACAAATATTGGCACTGCCGACCAAGTTGCCCAAACTGTTTTACGCAATGCAGGCATAAATGACGTTGAAATTAAGCGTTGTGGCGGGCACTTAACCGACCATTACAACCCAGAAGACAACTGCGTTTACCTTTCTGATAGCACCTTTGGTCGCAACTCCATTTCGGCTATTGGCGTTGCCCTGCACGAAGTTGGGCACGCTATGCAATATGCGGAAAATTACAAATTTGTGCGTGTGCGCACTGCGCTTGTGCCTATTGTAAGTTTTTCCTCTAAGTGGTCAATGCCGTTGCTTATGATTGCGCTTATTACAGAAATGTTTTTTTCTTTTAACAATCCAATCTCAAACGCATTAATGCTTCTTTCTATTTTGTTTTATGGAATGTACACATTGTTTACGCTTGTAACTTTGCCGGTAGAATTTAACGCCAGCAAACGCGCGATAACTGTGTTAAAACAAACAAATATGATGAACTCTGAAGAAATAGCCTGCACAAAACAAGTTTTAAGCTCTGCAGCGCAAACTTATTTAGCTAATTTCCTTTTTTCTTTAGTTCAGCTTGCAAGACTACTACTAATGTATTTTTCTCGCAGAAATGATTAATTTCCCTTAAAATTTATTAATGGCAAATTATCTCCTCGTGTATTTGCCAAAACAAACTTATCCCTAACTGACTAAAGTAAAAATTGAAACTATAAAAGCTTCTATGCAATTGCATAGAAGTTTTTTTTACTCTTTTGTTGTTTTCATTTTTTTATTATTTTATTGTTTTCATTTTTTTACTCTTTTATTGTTTTAATTTTTTACTCTTTTATTGTTTTAATTTTTAAAATGTTTATGCTGTTTTATTTGTTGTAATTACTTTATTCTTTTTGCTGTTTTATTCTATGTGGTTTTTTATTATTACTTGTTTATACTGTTTCCTTTTTATTGATTATAAGTTTATTTATAAATATTCTTTACTAATTTAATTTTTTTATTATTTTAATTTTTTTGTTGTTTTAATTTTTTTAATTTTTAAAACAAAAAAAATGCACCTTCTCAGTTGTTTCCAACTTTTGGGTGCATTTAAAAGATTACTTTTTAAATTTTAGTTAGTGTTAAATTACTTAACTTCTACTTCAGCGCCAGCTTCTTTCAATTTAGCTGCAATTTCGTCAGCTGCATCTTTAGAGATAGCTTCTTTGATAGCTTTTGGAGCTTCTTCAACTAATTTCTTAGCATCAATAAGACCTAAACCAGTAATTTCTTTAACTACTTTGATAACTGCCATTTTGTTAGCGCCAATTGCCTTCAAGATAACATCAAATTCTGTCTTTTCTTCTTCAACGGCTACTGGAGCTGCTGCGCCACCTGCAATTGCTGCTGGAGCTGCTGCGCTAACGCCAAACTCTGTTTCTAAAGCTTTAACAAGCTCGTTTAACTCTATAACTGTCATTTGTTTTACTTCTTCAATAATTTTATTAATATCTGCCATTTTTTTATCCTCCAAATTTTTTATAATTAATTTTCTTTTTGTTGTGCTATTGCATTAATAGCGCAAGCCAATCCTCTTATAGGACTTAGTAACATACCTAATAATTGAGCAACCAAAACTTCTCTTGATGGAATATCTGCAAAAGCTATAACTTCTTCTCTGTTTAAGAATTTGCCATCTACAAGACCGCATTTAAAATCTAAAACTTTGATAGTTGGTTGCATATCTTTAACAACTTTAGCAGCTGCCACAGCATCGCCATATGCAAAAGCATAAGCTGTTGTACCATCTAACTTGTTGTCAAAATCGTGGATACCTAATTCGTTTAAAGCGATGTTAACCAAACGATTTTTCAATACTTTGTACTCAACATCAACTTGTCTAAATTTTGCTCTCAAATTTGTAACATCATTAACACTGATACCTTCATACTTTACTAAAACAATAGATTTTGATTTAGCAATCTTTTCTTTAATTGCATCAATGGTTTCTCTTTTTGAATCTCTAATTAAAGACACTTTTATTACCTCCTTTTTGTAAAAATAAAATCCTTCCATGTAAATTAAGACATAGAAGGATATAACATCATATTATATTTCCCTCGGCAAGATATTGAGCTTAAAGCACTTGCTGTCTTAGGTTACTAGTACAATATATACTATTTTTATTACTTTGTCAACGATTACTTAACAATAATTCTAACGCCAGGGCCCATTGTGCTAGAAATGCTAACACTCTTGATGTATTGACCTTTAGAAGCTGATGGTTTTGCTTTTATAATAGCATCCATTAAAACATTGTAGTTTTCTGCCAACTTTTCTGAACCAAAAGATTTTTTGCCAATAATAACGTGAATAATGCTGTTTTTATCCAATCTATATTCAACTTTACCAGCTTTAATTTCTTTAATAGCTCTTGCGATATCCATAGATACAGTGCCAGATTTTGGGTTTGGCATTAAACCTTTAGGGCCTAAAACTTTACCAATTCTACCAACTAAACCCATCATATCAGGAGTAGTTACGATAACATCATAATCAAACCAGTTTTGAGTTTGGATTTTTGCTATCATATCTTCTGCGCCAACAAAATCTGCGCCAGCTGCTGCTGCCTCATCTGCCTTGTTGCCTTTAGCAAGCGCTAAAACTCTCAAGGTTTTGCCAGTACCATTAGGTAATACGCAAACGCCTCTTACTTGTTGGTCTGCGTGCCTAGCGTCAACGCCCAATCTAATGTGCAATTCGATAGTTTCATCAAACTTTGCCGTTGCAGTGCTAACTGCCAAATCAATAGCTTCTTTGCTTTCGTATGTCTTTGTTGTATCAACTAATTTAGAAGCCGCAATAAATCTCTTTCCTTGTTTCATATCTCTACCTCCAATTAGTCCTCTACCGTAATGCCCATACTGCGTGCAGTACCTGCTATCATTCTCATTGCTGATTCAACTGAACTTGCGTTCAAATCTTCCATTTTGGTTTCAGCAATTTCTTTTAGTTGCGCTTGTGTTAACTTTGCAACTTTAGTAGCGTTTGGTTTAGCAGAACCACTTTCAATGCCACAAGCTTTTTTAATTAAAACTGGAGCTGGTGGAGTTTTTAAAATAAATGTGAAAGAACGATCTGCATAAATCGTGATGACAACTGGAATGATAAAGCCTTCTTTACCTTTTGTTTTTTCGTTAAATTCTTTAGTAAAACCAGGTATATTGATACCATAAGGTCCTAAAGATGAACCAACTGGTGGGCCCGGTGTTGCTTTACCTGCTGGTAATTGCAATTTTGCCACTGCCGTGATTTTTTTTGCCATAGTCTTTTACCTCCTAGACTACACATTACGTGGTTAACGAGATGCATAAATGTGTGTTATTTACATCTCTCCCATTATTTAGACAAGTAAATTATAATTTTTCTACTTGAATAAAGTCCAATTCTACTGGCGTTTCTCTGCCAAACATTGATACTATTACTTTTAATTTTTGTCTTTCGATATTAATTTCTTCAATAGCACCAATAAAGTTTTCTAGCGCGCCACTAATAATCTTAACGTTATCGCCAACTTCCATATCCAAATCTTGAATTTCAATTTTCTCTAATCTCATTTTTTTAACTTCATCATCGGTTAGAGGAACTGCCTTAGATTGTGGGCCTACAAAGCCTGTTACACCACGAATTGATGTAATCATATAGCCTAGTTCTTTAGTGTAAATCATTTTTAAAAATACATAAGCTGGAAATTTCTTTCTTAGTATAGTTTTCTTTTTGCCATTACGCTCAACAATATCTTCTTCCGTTGGGATAACAACATCTTCAATTTGGTCTTGTAATTTATTATTTTCAATTACCGTTAAAAGATAACTTCTAACCATATCTTCATAAGCTGAATAGGTATGAATGATATACCATCTTGATTCTTGAATTGTATTTTCCATATTACTCCTTAACAATTAAACAAGCAATTTGTATAATGCGCCCAAACCTGAGTCTACACCCAAAAGGACAAGCAAAAACACAAATACAACCGCTAGCACAATACCTAATTGAGATAATGAAGTTTTGTATGATGGCCAAGAAACTTTTTTCATTTCACTTATCATACTCTTAAAGGCATTGCCAATACGTCTAAAGAAACCCACCTTATTAGGATTGGTTTTTTTAGATTGATTAGGTTGTTTAGCAGGAAGATTTTTGTTTGATAAATCCGCGCCACCTAATGCTGAATTTACTGGAACATTGCTATCGTTAGCAACATCACTATTTTTATTTTTCATATAAGCCTCCGCAATTATTTTGCTTCTTTATGAAGAGTCGTTTTTTTACAAAATTTACAATATTTGTTCATTTCTAAACGGTCAGGAGTATTTTTCTTATTCTTCATAGTATCATAGTTACGTTGCTTACACTCAGTACAAGCCAAAGTTATTCTAGTACGCATAGTAAACACCTCCAAAAAAATTACACCGAATAGGTGCTCATATAATATATCACAATAAGCATCTAATAGTCAAACATTTTTCATATTTATTTTATTTGTTTTGTAAAACTTAGCCTATTTTGTGTGGCTCGTCCTTTTCAAAACCCTTGAACGCAGGAACAGCTGTTTTTTTAGAATATGTTACACCTTTTCTTGCTTTTTTATTTGCTTTAATCTTGTCCTCATTATCAAAATATTCTTGATAAATTGTTTTAAACGAAGAAACTTTTGGCGAAACTGCCTTAATAAACTTGCCAGCAATAATGCTTGTGCCTCGTGGCATAACTTTCATACCCAAATCCATTGCCTTAGCGACAGCGCCCAAGCAAACTCTAGTTTTCTTTTTTGCTATTGAGTGCACAATTTTTTGCGCAGCTCGCTCTGCTGTTAAACCAATATTTTCAATAAAATTATCCTTAACCTTAGAACCTTTATCCCCATCGCTTTCTCTTGCTTTGTACAAATCAGTTTTAACTGGGCCGGGCATAATGCAAGAAACAAAAATGCCGTATGGCCTTAATTCTTGCCCTAAGCACTCTGTTAAAGCACGAGCGGCAGATTTGGTTGCAGAATAAATACTTTCGCCCGCAACTGGCAATATTGCAGATGCAGAAGAAACATTTACTATTGCGCCATACTTGCTTTTTTTGATAAGTGGTATCATAATTTTGTTAGAATATAGCAAACTCTTAAAGTTAACATTCAAAACTTTATCAATTTGCTCATCAGTTAAATCATCAAATTGCATAAATGGCTGAATAATACCTGCGTTATTAATTAACATATCAACATCAAATTTGATAGCGGTTAATTCCTCAACCAATTTTAGCCAAGATTCCTTAACGCCAACATCAAACATTCTGTATGTAAACTTGCCAGAATTTTCTTTTAATTCCTCTTTTAAAGAAATTAATTTCGCTTGATTTCTTGCGATACCTAAAACATTACAACCATATTTATTTATTAAAATTTTAGTTATTTCTCTACCCATACCTGTTGAACAACCAGAAATAACGACATTACGACCATATAACCATTTTCTACTCATAAATGCCTCCAATATTGTATTCATATATATTTTAAGCTTACAAGATTACAATGTCAAGCCTTTGTTAAAAAATATACAATTTAAACATATTTCGACACGATTTGAAACTTTACAATGTAATAATTTAAAACTTTAGGTTGTGGCTCAAGCGTTTTTGCATAACTTTTATGCTTAGCTTTTTTTGTGATGCTTTTATCGCTAACAGTTTTGTTTATTTTTTTTTAATGCTTTTATCGCTAACAGTTTTGCATAACATTGATATTTGAGCGCTAGTGTTTGTAGCTCAAGCGATTTTGCATAACTTTTATGCTTAGCTTTTTTTGTAATGCTTTT
>JAVVTM010000075.1:0-7574 GCA_036653655.1 Clostridia bacterium
GGGATATCTAAAATCACAAAAGAGGATATTCAATGCGGTAAAGAAATGGGTTTAGTTATTAAGCTTTTGGCTATCGCTAAAATGGTTGATGGCAAGCTAGAAGCGAGGGTACACCCAGCGTTTATACCAAAGGAACACCCTCTTGCAAACGTTTCGGGCGCATTTAACGCAATATTTTTGGTGGGCGATGCTGTGGGCGATATAATGCTTTACGGCAGAGGCGCAGGCGCATTGCCAACTGGCAGCGCTGTTTTGAGCGACATTGCATTTTGCGCAGGCAAAACCGACCCTCCTCGTTATCAAGAGGTGGAAAAAGCGATTGACAAAACTGAGTTTAACGACAATTTTGAAACAGAATATTATATTAGGCTAAATGTTCATGATAAAGCAGGCGTTTTGGCGGATATTACTCAAATTTTTAAAGAAAATGATGTGTCAATAACCTCATTAACTCAAAAAGAGGGCGTTGATGTTGTGCCAATTATCTTTTTAACACACAAAACTTTTGAATCTAATTTAAAAAATTCTATTGCTAAAATTGAAAAGTTGGATAGCGTAATGAGCGTTGAAAATATTATTAGGGTGGAGCGCAACTAACAAAATTAGCGTGGCAAACATTACAAAAGTTGAGCGCAAAACAGAATGAGCGATAAAATATCACAAAAGTTGAGCGCAAACAAAATTAGCGTGGCAAACATTACAAAAGTTGAGCGCAAAACAGAATAAGCGTGGCAAATAATATGTTGCAAACATTACAAAAGTTGAGCGCAAAACAGCGTTAAAAGTTGTTGTGCCAAACGCAATTGTAATTTTAAAAAAATGTAAAAAAAACTAAAAAAATTAAATTTAATTAAAGCGTAACGGAAATGTTGCGCTTTTTATTGTGTAAATCGACAAATTAGAGTAAAATAAGTTATTAAATTACGAAGTGAGACAATTATGGAAATTAAAAATAATACTATAATAATTAAGAACTTAGAAAGTTTTAATATTAAGCAAATTTTAGAGTGCGGGCAAATTTTTAGGTTTTATCAACAAGGCGACAAATATTGCGTTTTTAGCCTAGACAAAACTTGTGAAGTTACAACTTTTGCCGATAGGGTAGAAATTTACTCTAGCGACATTGACTATTTTGTTAACTTTTTTGATTTGACAAGAAATTATGAAACCATAAAAAAAGAGTTAATCAATTTGCCGTATATGCAAGATGCAATCAATTTTGGCGGAGGCATACGCATTTTAAATCAAAATAATTTTGAAATGATAATAAGTTTTATTATTTCTAGCAACAATCGTATACCACGCATTAAGGCTATTATTGAAAGATTATGCGCAAAATTGGGCAAAAATTGTGGCAATTATTACGCCTTTCCAACTCTAAAACAACTTAGCGTTGCCGATGAAGCTTTTTTTACGGAAATTGGCGCAGGGTATAGGGCAAAATATTTGTATCAAACTTGCAAAAAATTAATTGAAGGGTTTGATATCAATGTTGTTAATGAAATGACAGGCGAACAAGCAAATAAATATTTGCAAAATTTGTGTGGGGTGGGCAGTAAAGTGGCAGATTGCATTTTGCTGTTTGGCTATCACAAGGCAGATGTTTTTCCTGTGGATACGTGGATTAAAAAAGTTTATCAACAATATTTTATAAACTCAACCGATACAAAACAGATGCGCGCAAACTTAATTGGCACTTACAAAAACTTGTCAGGTTATGCGCAACAGTATTTGTTTTATTTTAAGCGTGAGTTAAAGGAGTAAATATGAACTGCGCCGTTTTAGTAGATTTAAATTCAATAAATATCAACTTTAACATTTTTTTAGATGTGTTAGATAAAGTTAAAAAAATTGCAACTCCAACGGTGTACAAATTTTACAATTTTAGTAGCAAACGGCACAATGATTTTACAAAATTTATTACCAGCACAAACTCAACCGTTGCGCTACCTATGCAAAACCGAAAAAAAGTTAAAATGGATTTGCGCCAAATAATGGATGCTGTCGCCTTAAGTTGCAAAGAAAGTTTGGATAGTATTTGCCTGCTATGTTCCGAAATTGATAGCAATATATTGGCTAATTACTTAAAACAAAAGGGCAAAAAAACAATACGAATTGTTGAGGGCGTAACGGAAAATTGTAAGGAATTTGATAGCGTTATCAAAATTGATAAAACAATCAATTTGCAAATTGCAAGCTCGCAAAAAATTAATTTGTTAAGGACAAACCAAGCCTATGTTGATTTTCAAAACGAACCAACAAACGAAAGCGAACCAACATACGAAAGTGAATTAATAAACAAAAAAGGTATCGCAACCAATTTGGCGCAAGGCGAATTAATAAACAAAAAAGATATCGCAACCAATTTGGCGCAAAGCGAACCAATAGCTAAAAATGTTAAGCCAAAAGATATGGCGCAAAGCGAAAAAGAGTTTTTGCCTTTTACCAAAATTAACACCAATGGCGAAAATGAATATATGAGGCAAATTTACAAAAAAATACTAAATGGCATTGGCGATAGTTCATGCATAACCGAGCAAAAAGTAACCGAGCAATTAAATAAAATCATTGCAAAAGATTACTATACATCAACAAATAATGAGCTAGATGACATTTTAAAAAAGTTTAATAAATAAAGTTTGAATAAAAAGCGGAAACCGCAACAGTATTTTTAAAGATTAACAAAAGTACTACAATATTTTATACATTCACAAAACCTCAACAGTATTTTAGATATTCACAAAACCGCAACAGTATTTAAACATTTTCAAAACCTCAACAGCATTTTAGACATTCACAAAAGTACTACAATATTTTAAACATTAACAAAACCGCAACAGTATTTAAACATTTTCAAAACCACCAAAACAGTTTTTTAGTTTGGCGACAAGAGTTGCGCATTTTTATAGCGGTTGCAAAACCGCAACATTTTAATGCAATAAACCTATGTTTATGGCGTTTAAAGCAATGTTTTAGCCTAGTTTCGGCAAAAAAACCAATTTTTTTTAGATAGTCCTTTACAAATTTGTCGCTATGGTGTAAGATGTATTAAATACTTTTAAAGGAGATGATATTTTGGCAAAAGTAACTTTTAATACAAAATTATGTAAAGGTTGTGGATTATGCGTTAAAGCGTGTCCTAAACAAATTATCTCATTTTCAAAAAATTCTAATGATAATGGTTATTTTTACGCAGAAGTAATAGATATGGCAAGCTGTATAGGCTGTGCTAGTTGTGCAAAAATGTGTCCAGATGTTGTAATAGAGGTGGAGAAATGAGCGAAAAACAATTAATGAAAGGCAATGAGGCAATTGCTGAAGCGGCAATTCGTGGTGGTTGCAGGCAGTATTTTGGCTACCCAATAACCCCACAAAGCGAAATCCCAGAGTATATGAGTTTTAGGCTTCCTCAAGTTGGAGGAGTTTATCTTCAAGCGGAAAGTGAAGTTAGCGCAATAAATATGGTGTACGGCGCAGGTGGCGCAGGCGCTAGGGTAATGTCAAGTTCTTCAAGCCCAGGAATTAGTTTAATGCAAGAAGGTATTAGTTATATCGCTTGCGCAGAAATTCCTTGCTTGCTAATAAATATGGTTCGTTCTGGCCCGGGGTTAGGTGGTATTCAACCATCTCAATGCGATTATTTTCAAGCTGTAAAGGGTGGCGGACACGGCGATTATCGTATGTTGGTTTACGCTCCATCAACTGTTCAAGAGGCGGTTGACATTGTTTATGACGCATACGACAAAGCGTTTAAGTACAGGATACCCGTTATGATTTTAGGCGATGGTATGCTTGGTCAAATTATGGAAGCTGTAAGGTTGCCAGAATTTAAAGATTTGGCAACATTTAAAAGAGAAGATTGGGCAACTGATGGCGAAAAAACTGGCAAAGATAGAAGAATTATCAATTCGTTGTACATTCAACCTGATGATTTGGAGGCTATTAACCACAAGTTGTTTGATAAATACGCTGTTATGGCTAAAGAAGAAACCGCTTGCGAAGAATATTTGTGTGATGATGCAGAAATTATTTTAACCGCATTTGGCACTGTTGGTCGTATTGCAAAAAGTTCTGTAAATATGCTTAGAGAACAAGGCATTAAGGCTGGATTAATTCGCCCAATCACTGTTTTCCCTTTCCCTTCTGAGGTTTACGCAAAGCACGCAAGCCACGCAAATGTTAAAAAGTTTGTTTCAGTAGAGTTAAATATGGGTCAGATGATTGAAGATGTTAAACTTAGTGTTAACGGGCGCAAACCGGTAGAATTTTATGGCAGAGCAGGTGGCAACATTATGTCTGCTCAAGATATTGTAAAATATATTAAGGAGGCAAAGTAAAATGGCAAAAGTATTTCAAAAAACAACAATGTTAACAGATGTTCCATTTCACTATTGTCCGGGTTGTACGCACGGTATAGCTCACCGTTTGGTTGCTGAGTGTTTGGAAGAACTAAATTTGACAAACGCTATTGGCGTAGCGCCAGTTGGTTGCGCAGTATTTGCTTATAACTACTTTAATTGTGATATGCAAGAGGCGTCTCACGGGCGTGCTCCAGCAGTTGCAACAGGCATTAAAAGGTCGTTTCCAGACAAGTTTGTTTTTGCATATCAAGGCGATGGCGATTTGGCTTCAATTGGTATGGCAGAAATTGTGCACGCAGCCGCAAGAAGTGAAAATATTACAGTTATTTTTATTAACAACGCAATATACGGTATGACAGGCGGTCAAATGGCGCCAACAACTATGCTAGGGCAAATTGCTACAACTTGCCAAAGCGGTAGGACTGTTGAGGCTAATGGCTACCCAATTCACGTTTCTGAAATGTTATCACAATTGCAAGGTCCTCGTTATATTGAAAGGGTTGCATTGTATGATGTTCCTCACGTTAACAAGGCAAAAAGCGCAATTAAAAAAGCGTTCCAAAACCAAATTGACAAAAAAGGTTTTTCTATGATAGAAATTCTTTCTACATGCCCAACAAACTGGCATATGGACCCAATTCAGGCAATGGAATGGTGCAAAACCGATATGGAAAAAACATATCCATTAGGTGTTTATAAAGATACTTCAAAGGAGGTAAAGTGATGGAAATTAAAATTGTAATAGCAGGTTTTGGCGGTCAAGGCGTTTTAAGCTTAGGACAATTTATTGCTTATTCAGCTATGCACAAAGATTTAGAAGTTACTTGGTTGCCTTCTTACGGTCCAGAAATGAGAGGTGGTTCTGCAAACGTTAGCGTTGTAGTATCCGACAAAACTGTCGCATCTCCTATTGTTCCTTGTCCTGATGTTTTAATTGCAATGAACAAGCCAAGTTTAGACAAGTTTGTTAACAAAGTTGCAGAGGGTGGCACAGTAATCGTTAATAGTTCGCTAATTACCGATAAAGTTGCCCGCAAAGATGTTAAAGTTTGCTATATTAACGCAAATGAAATAGCGTTAGAAGCTGGCAGTAACAAAACCGCAAATATAGTAGTATTGGGCGCATTTATTAAGTTATCTGGCATTTTAGAGCCTGACGCCGTTAAAGAAACTATCGCTAAAATATTTGAAAAGAAGCCAAAAGTTATCCCAATGAACCTTAAGGCTTTCGATTTAGGTTACAATTCAGTTAACAAAAATTAAAAATAATTAAAAGGCTGTTGAAAAACAGTCTTTTTTTTGTTATAATAATATAAAACAATAAAATGACACAATAAATACAGGGAGGGAGAATATGAAAACTTTTAAAATTGATAGGTCGTTTGGTGTGCTTATGAATATATCCTCTTTGCCCAATGAATTTGGCATTGGTGGGTTTGGCGATGAAATTGCAGAATTTGTTGATTTTATCAAAAGCGTAGGCGGAAAATGGTGGCAAGTGTTGCCAATAACCGCAATTGGGTTGGGCAATTCGCCTTACAGCAGTTTTAGCGCAAACGCTGGCAATTTTTTGTATATTGATACTAAAACGCTTTATTATGACGGTTTTATTACCACCGATATTTATGAGCGTACAATTTACAATGGTTCGGAGTACAGCGTTGATTACGATTTTGTAAAAGCGAGCAAAAGAGAAGCTTTAGAATTTGCCTACAACAATTTTTTTGACAATCAAAAATTGCTATCTTACGAAAGTGAAAACGCTTGGGTTTCCGATTACGCAATGTATATGACACTAAAGGCGGTTAACAAACAATTGCCTTGGTGGGAGTGGCAGGCAGAACACAAAAATTACAACTCAACGCTTTTGCAAAAAGTTAAACAAGACTACAATAAAAACTACTATTATTATGTTTTTGAGCAATATATTTTTAATTCGCAATGGAAGCGCAAAAAGCAATATATCAACCAAAATGGCATTAAAATTATTGGAGATATGCCAATTTATGTTTCACACGATAGCGTTGATGTTTGGGCTAATCAAAAATATTTTGATTTAAACGCCGAGGGCAAACTTAACAAGGTAGCAGGCGTGCCACCCGATTATTTTAGCAAAACGGGGCAACTTTGGGGCAATCCACTTTACAATGTGGAGGCAATAAAAAAAGATAAGTACGCTTGGTTTTTACAGCGTTTTGCCCGACAAAACGAGCTTTATGATGCAGTGCGGTTGGATCATTTTAGAGGTTATTCTCGCTATTGGGCAGTGAGTAGCGCCGAAACAACGGCGGTTAATGGCGAGTGGGTTGAGGGCTTTGGCATAAATTTGTTTAAGTTGATTGACAAAACTTTTCCTAATTTGATTATTATTGCGGAAGATTTGGGCATTTTAGATGTGCAAGTGTTGGAGTTGTTGGAGCAAACAAATTATCCTTGTATGCGTGTTATGCAGTTTGCTTTTGCAGATGGCGATTCTATCCATTTGCCACACAATTATGAAAAAAATATGGTTGCCTACACCGCAACTCACGATAATAGCACAAGTTTTGCTTATCTGTACAACTTGTCAACAGAACTAAGAGAATATGTTTATAAATATTTAGAGTGCGATATGTCAAGTTGGTATGAGGGTGGTTTTAATTGTTTGGGCACTAAAGCAATGATAAAATGCTTAATAAAAAGTAGCAGTAATTTAGCCATTGTGCCTTTGCAAGATTTTATGGGTTTTGGCGATGATGCCCGCATTAATATCCCGGGCACAGCAACGGGCAACTGGATTTATCGTACCACAAGCGAATTTATGCAAAATGTTAACAAAAAATACTTTTTAGATTTAAACAATTTGTATGGAAGAAACAAATGATAAAAGTTTTTGCAGGCGAGGGGTTTTGTGATAATCAAACCTTTTACAACAAGGTTTTAAGCCTATTGGGTGAGGAGTACAAAAGCCAGTTTGTTTTAAGTAAAAGCCAAAATGGAGCGCCATATATTAATGATAGCAGGTTTTTTGTCAGCATTAGCCACAGTAATAATGTTGTAATATTTGCCATTAGCGATGAGCGCATTGGTGTGGATATCGAATTTTTAAAGCCTCGCAATTACGCTAAAACAGCGCAAAAATATTTTAATACAAACAACAAAAACAATGCTAAAAATGAGTGTGTAGCGCAACAAAACAACACAAAAACAATGCAACAACAAACAAACGAGTGT
>JAVVTM010000076.1:0-7547 GCA_036653655.1 Clostridia bacterium
CAACTAAAGGCGTTCATTAATCTCAAAAAACAGATATTAAAATTAAAATATTTAAATAACAGAAAAACATTAAAAAACAAAATAACAGAAAAACATTAAAAACAAAATAAAAAACTAAAAATAAAAAACATTGAAAAATATTAATTTGTGTTGTATAATCATTAAATGAGGTTGTTATGAAAAAAGTAATTAGGTTTTTTTGCATTAGCGTTGTGATAGTTGCACTTGTTTTTTGTTTTGTGGGTTGTGGAGAAAGCAAACCAGCAAGCGCTATTAAAATTAATAACACTTTTGATGAAACAAAATTTGTAAACGAGATGGCAAGCGTTAAAAGCGATAATGTAAATTTTGCAACTAATGGCGCAAGCAATTTTGCAATTGTCTACCCAGATATTTTGGAGGGCGTTGTTTTAACTGAAGATAAAAAGCTCTCTAAGGAACAAACAGACATAATAGCTTTAAAAAGCGCAGTAGATTTTTTAGCTCAATCGCTAAATAAAATTGTAGGTTGCAATTTTAAAACAATGAAAAACAGCGCATATCAAAATGGTAGCGCAATATTTGTTAAAATTGATAGCGCCCTTACTAATGTCAAAAACAGTGGTTATGCGTTGTCAATTAGCACTGGAAATATAACAATTTCAGCAAAAGATAACGAAGGGTTAAAAAACGGTATTTATTCGTTTTTAGAAAAATATTTGGGCTGTATGTTTGTGGCTGTTGATTATGATTATTTGCCAAATTTGCCCACAATAAATTTTGCAAAAACAGAAACATTTCACAATCCAGATATTGTTTGGAGGGAAGTTTACGCCTATGAAAGCGAAAAAAATGGCGAAGAAAATATTGGCAATCAGTGGTTTAACAAATTAAAAATTAATGGCGCAGGCATGGGCGGTTGGGGCAATTGGTGTCATACATTTTTTACATACATACCCCCAGAGGAGTTTTTTGAAACACACCCGGAGTATTTTGCAGAATATAACGGCACAAGGAAATATCAAAACGGGCCCGTTAGCGGTCAGTTGTGCTTAACAAATGAAGATGTTTATAAAATTATTGAGCAACGATTATTTGATAAAATGGCAGAAAACCCCGAAATTAGATATTGGGATGTTAGCCAAATGGACACTTGGATAAATAGAGGGACAGGGTGCACTTGCGAAAATTGTAAAAAGCTTGATGATGCAGAAGGTAGCCCTATGGGGTCGCTTTTAACCTTTATCAATCGGCTTGCAGATGAGTGCGCAGTTAGGTTTCCTAACAATTTTATTTCTACATTAGCCTACAATTATTCGGCAACGCCACCAAAAACTTTAAAGCCTCGTGATAATGTAATTATCAAGCTTTGCTTTATGCCGGGCGATGTTACAAGTGATATTAAAAATCCACGCAATGAAAATGCGGAAGCCTCAAACAAAATTATAACCGAGTGGAGTAAAATTAGCAAAAACTTGTTAATTTGGGATTATAACATCAATTTTCATCAATATTTAATGCCTTATCCAATATACACCGCTTTGCAAACTAACAACGATTTTTATATTGACAACAATGTTTATGGCATTTTTCATCAAATGGGCAGAGATATTGGCGGTTACAGCGCAGAATTGAGCGCATATGTGTTTTCGCAAATTATGTGGGATAAAACTGTAAAAGTTGAAGATATTTTATCAAAATATATGGCGGTTTATTACAAGCAATCGGCGCAACCAATGATAGATTATTACAATGCGTTAGAAAAAAATGCAATTGATGCAAATAGGGAACTTTATATTTATTCAACTGTTTCTACAAATTCAAAAGATTATCTTAGCATTAAAAATGTTGATAAGTATCTAGAAATGTTTAATCAAGCGGAGTTGCTTGCGGGTGACGATGCGCAACTTTTGGACAGAATACAAAAAAATAAAATTGGAGTTTTGTATGTAAAAGCACAGGAGTGTTCGCTTAATAAAAGCGATAGAAAAGAGGCACTTGAAGAATTTAAATTTTTGTGCGACAAATTTAACATTGATTCTATTTACGAGGGCAATCCCGATTTAGATAACGAAGTGCAAACTTTTTACGAAAAGCAATTAAAAGCAATTAATGGCATTCCTTGGATTATTGCAACGATAGTTGTGGGAAGTGTTGCAATTGGTTGCGGTTGCTTAACTTTAGGGCTTTTTCTTAAAAAAAGATGCACCGCAAAAACAAACAAAGAATAAAAGCTTAAAAAGTAAAAATACTCATAAAAAATATAAATTAAAAATAAAATAGTAGTTAGAGGGTAAAATGACAAAGAAAAAAATTTGTTTTATAGTAATTGGCATATTGTCAATTTTGGTAATTCTTGGCGTTTTAATTGTTTCAGGTTTTGCAATTAAAAATGCTTATTTGGTTAATAAATACGAATTAAGCGATTACACGAATACTGTGGCAGGCGATAGAATTCACTTTTTGAATGTAACAAATTCCGATGCGATATTGTTGGAAAGTAATGGCAAATTTGCTATGGTAGATTGCGCCGAAGATACAGATAATCCCCGCAATTTTAAGAGTTTAGACTTAAAAGGGCACGAAGAATTTGTTATTAATTACATAAAACAAATTGCAGGGGATAAAGATGGAAAGGTAACATTAGAATTTGTAATTGGCACGCATTCTCACTCCGACCATATTGGCGGTTTTGATACTTTAATCAACGATAAAAATATCACAGTTAAAAAAGCGTATCTTAAAAAATATGATGAAAGCATAATAAATGATTATGAAAAAAGCAAGTGGGATAACAAAGAAGTTTATGAGCAAATGATAAACGCTTGCATCGCTAACAATGTAGAAATTGTTCAAGATTTAGCAAACGCTAAGCTAGTACTTGGCAACTTTAATTTAACTATATTTAATGGCGAAAATGAAACAACAAAAAATAATCTTGGCGAAAATGAAAATTCTTTAGGCGTTTTAGTGCAAAAAAACGAAATGAAAGCATTTTTAGCAGGCGATATGAATAATATTGATGGCGACGAAGATAGGATATCTTTAGAACTTGGCAAAATTGATTTGTTAAAAGTAGGGCATCACGGATACGATAAATCTACCACAAAAAATTGGATAAAAAGGCTTAAACCAAATATCGCAATAGTTCCAAATTACAAAGTAGCCTTAAATTTACCCTCATATATTGGGTTGATAAATGCAAATTCTTCAATATTTGGCGCAGTAGATAATAACGGCATTGTAGCGCAATTTGAAGATAACAAAATTGTCTTGTACAAAAATTTGCACAAATAATTTTATAGCAAAAATTTGTAATTAACAAAAACAGTCAAATTAAAAACAATAAAAAAGATAAACAGATAAAACAAAAAAAAACAAAAAAAACAATAAAACAAAAAAAACAGTCAAATTTTAAAAACAGATAAAACAAATAAATAAATAAAACAAAAAAAGATAAACAATAAAACTTTAAAATTTATTTAGTACTTGGATAGTATTAAATGAAAAGACATAATAAAATATTAAAAACATTGCTAAAATAACTTGACACAATGTTTTTTTTAAAATATAATGGAAACTATAAATAGAAAAATAGTTTCCTAAGGAGTTTGTATGAAAGATAAAATTATCTTAGCTTCAATAAAATTGTTAGAAAATTTTAGCGTTAAATTTACTGTTGATGACATTAAAAACGAGCTAAAAATTAGCAAAAAAACTATTTATAAATATTTTGAAAGTAAAGATGAACTTGCGCACGCAGTTTTTAATTACATTATTGACAATTGTATTACAGCGCAAAATAATATTTTAGAGAGCAAACAAAAGCCACTTGATAAAATGGTGTTGTGCTTTTTGGAGTATATGCAAATTTTAAAATTACAAAGTGATAAAATTGTTGAAATGTATGTGCAAAATGAGCAAATACTTGCGGAAATTAAAGAAAAAAGTGATACAAATTGGCAATGGTTAATGGCTACATATCATCATTTTGTAAAGCAAAACGAATTGAAAAAAATTGATGATGATATTTTAAAAATCATTGTGGAGGCAATATTAAAAAGCATTTATTTTGCAAATAACAAGGCGGAAGTGGGTTTGGCTTGCATTAAAGAGGTAATAAAAAAATGACAGATGTTTTGAGAGTTTTTGCCATAATTTCCATTGCGCTAATTGTAGGAAAAATTGTTGCAAAAATCAAATTGCCATCAATTTTAGGTTGGCTAATAACGGGTATGGTTTTTGGCCCGTACTTAGTGGGCATTGTAAGCGAAACAATAATTGCGCAAACTTGGTACAAATGCGCAGTTAATCTTTTTGAGTGTTTTGCAGGGTTAATGATTGGCACAGAAATTATATTTAAAAAACTAAAAGCGTACGGAAAACAGATAATTGTAATAACATTATTTCAATCTTTAGGCACATTTTTGATTGTTAGTTTGGCGTTTGCGGTGGCGTTGTATATTGCAAAATTGCCACTATTTTTGGCGTTTATTTTTGGTGGCATAGCGCTTGCGACAGCACCTGCACCTGCGCTTTCAATCGTTAATGAATTTAAAACAAAAGGCGCTGTAACACGAACATTAATACCAATGGCAGCGCTTGATGATGTTGTGGGCGTTTGCGTGTTTTTTACGGTAATATCAATTGTGTCTTCAATGGTTTCAGCCGATACAGTTTCGGTTTGGTCGATAATTTTAATTGTGTTAATGCCATTTATTATTGGCATTGCCGTGGGCGCAATAGCTGGTTTTGCTTTAAAAAAACAACTAAAACCTTTTGCGACGTTGCTAATTTTAATATCAATGATTTTGATTTGCGTAGGTATTGGTTTTATTTGTGATTTCTTTATATTTAAAAAAACATCATCATTAAATTACATACTTTTAGGTATGGCATTTTCGGCGACATTTGCAAATATTGTGGGCGAGGAACGATTAAAAAGTATTATGCAAGCTTTTAATCCTATCTTAAACATAAGCTTGGTTATTGTAATTGTAAATTTGGGTATGCCATTAAACTACAAATTAATAGCTGGAGCTGGCGTTTTTACGCTTGTTTACATTTTGTCAAGAGCAGTTGGCAAAATTGGTGGCGCATTTGTTGGTAGCGTTGTTACAAAAGCCGACCCAAACATTAAAAAATATTTAGGGTTAACGCTTTTGCCTCACTCCGGGGTGTCGTTGGTTTTTACTGGGATAGCTGTTTCAACGCTTGCAGGCGTAATGCCAGAATGCGCCGTTGTAATTCAGGGTACAATTGCGGCTGCCGCAATAATCAACGAAATAATTGCAGTAATATTAGCAAAACAAGCTTTTAAGTGGGCGGGAGAATTAAACGCAGGCGAAACTAACGATATTAAAGTTTAAGTTAAACAAAAAAGACTAATGATTTTGACACAAAAAAGTTAACTAATTATTTTTACATATAACATTAATTAATTATTTTGACACATAAGTACAAACAAATATTTAGCAAGAAAAAAGTTAATTAATATATAGTAACATAGATACTGGAAAAAATATTAAAACAATAAAACAACAAAAAATTTTGACACATCCTAAACAATATATAATTTCCCAACAAAAAATGGCATTGCGTAAAAGCAGTGCCGTTTTTCTGTTATATTATATTCAATAACAAAGAACTAAAGTTAATATTAATAACGCAACATATAATATTTTTAATAATAGTACATTTATTGTGGCTTTTGGGCGGTTATAATTATCATTTTGATTTTAATTGCCAATCGATATTGAAAAATTTGCAAATAAGTTGTATAATAAATAATATAGTCTAATTAATAATTATTGCGGAGTTAACCAAATAAGGATACAGCAAAATGACAGTTAAAACAAAAAAAATAATATTTATTACAGTGGGTATATTACTAATTTTATGCCTAATTGCAAGCGTTTGCGCAGGCATTTATTTTGGTGTAAAAACAGTTGAATGCGAGGGTTTTGTGCTAGAAAGCGTTAGCAAAAATCCTATTGCAAATGTGGCGGTTACTGATGGCAAAAATGTTGTAAAAACTGATGAAAGTGGGCATTTTAAGCTAAAAGGGTGGCATAAAGCTAGGTTTGTTACAATAACAAACCCAACAGGTTATTGGACAGAAAAATATTATTTAGAAATATCAAAAAAAATTAAGCGATATGATTTTGAGTTGGACAAGGTAGAAACCTCTCAAACCAACCACAATTTTGTGCATATAAGCGATACAGAAGTTGGCAAAAATGGCGTTGGAGAATGGATTAATGACGTTAAAAACGTTGTTGAGCAACAAAAGCCTGCCTTTATAATTCAAACGGGCGATATTTGTTATGCAGACGGCTTAAAATCGCACATTAAAGGTATGAACAGCGAAAATATGGGCGTTCCGGTTAGGTATGCAATGGGCAATCACGATTTTGTAGGCGGTAGTGATGGCGATTATGGCGAGGAGCTTTTTGAAGATATTTACGGCCCTGTTTGTTATTCTTTTGATGTTGGCGAAATTCATTATATTGTAACGCCGATGATGACATACACCGAAACTCCCGCTAAATATTCTAAAAATGATGTTTGGCGTTGGGTTGAAAATGATTTAAAAAATAAAGAACCTAATAAAAAAGTTGTTATGTTTAACCACGATTATTGCGAAGATGAAAATGGTTTTGAAATTAAGCGTGGTTCTAACACTTTAAAACTTAAAGAAAATGGTTTAATTGCTTGGATATTTGGGCATTGGCACTACAATTTTGTTAATAATGTTGATGGCGTGTTTAATATTTGCACGGCAAAACCAGATTTGGGTGGCGTGGATAACTCGCCAAATGCAGTGCGTGATGTTTGTGTTAATGCGGATAAAATTGTCAGCGCAAATTTATATTATGGTTACAAAATTAGCGCAGAAGCAAACAGCAATTTTTTGTGGCGCGCGCAACTTGATGGCCGTGTGATGTTTGCAGAACCAATTATCCAACAAAATTTTGCCTATATCGCCATGGCAACGGATAGTTACCCCTCAAAAAGTGGCATAACTTGCATAGATTTGCTTAGTGGCAAAACAGTTTGGCAGTATGATACAATCAATTCGGTACGAAATTCTTTTGCAGTAAGTGGCAACTATGTTGTTTGTCAAGATGTTGAAGGGCGTGTTTATTGCCTTGATAAAAGCAGTGGGGCATTGTTATGGCAAACAGATTGCGTGCTTTTAAACCCCAAAAACACGTCAAAAGGCGTTGTTGTAGAAAATGATTTTGTCTACTGTGGCAGTGAAGAAAAAATAACTTGCTTAAATATTGCAAATGGAAGCGTTTGTTGGGCTGAAAATAGGGCGGGCAATTCTTCTTCTGCATCACGCTTTGTTGTGTACAAAAATTTTCTTATTGTAGGTTCGCATTGGGATAGGGTTGTTTGCTACGATAAAACTACGGGCAAAAAGCTTTGGGAAAGTCAAAATAAAGTTTTTTTTGTAACATCAACGCCTTACTGTTATGATGATAAAGTTGTTGTAGCAAGCAACGAAAATATTTTTGAATACAATATAAATAACGGAAAAATAACGCAAGAAAAAAAGCTTG
>JAVVTM010000077.1:0-7469 GCA_036653655.1 Clostridia bacterium
GTACATACCTGCAAACAAACCAAAGATAATTGGCATTGCAAATTCTTTAATAGAAGATGCGCCGATTATTGCTAGTAATGTTATTGCAAACAAGGTAGTTAGCGTTGTATTAATGCTTCGTGTTAATGTTTGTTTAACGGAAACATCGCAAAGTTGACGATTTGTCATTTTTGCATTTCCGCCGTAAATTTTTTGATTTTCACGGACTCTATCAAAAATAACAATGGTATCGTTGATAGAATAGGAAACAATGGTAATCATTGCAGCGACAAATGATGAGTTTATTGGAATTTGGAAGATAAGTGTAAAGCACAACATCATTAAAACGTCGTGGATTAACGCTACAATAGCAGAAATACCACTCCAAACTTCAAACCTAATAATTACATAAATCAAAATTAAAACAATAGAAACAACAACGGATAAAACAGCGGTAGCAATTAAATCTTTGCTGGCTGTTGGCCCAATAAATTTTACGTTTGTAATAGCTTTATTTTCGTAAGCGTTGTCAACTTCTAATTTGATTTTATTATTTAATTCATCACTGTTATCGGCTTTAAATTTGACAATAATGCTTGCAGTTTCGCCAGTATTAGCGCCACCTTTTTGCACATAGTTAATATCGCCACCATTGGTTTCAACAATTTTAGTAATTTTGTCAACGTGCGCTTGATAGTTGTCGTTAACATCAGTCCTATCCAACTCTACTGTTAAAATTGTACCACCAGTAAAATCGATGCCCACATTCATACCCTCGCCAACAGATTTTCTTGCGATAGAAAGCCCGCCAACCAAAATGATTGTAAAAAGCATAATTACTGTAGGAATGATAAACCAAATTTTATAATTTTTTGCAATTTCAAAATTTTGCCATTTCTTATTCATTATCAGTACCCCCTTGGATTGCAACAACTTCAGGAGCAGGCACTTGTTCTTGTTCACCTTCACCCAACTTTAAGCCGTAAAATTTGTTGTTATGATTATTAATTGAAACAAAACATTTTATAATCAATCTTGTAACAAATAAAGATGTAAACAAAGAAATAATAATACCAATTAACAATGTAATTGCAAAGCCCTTAATAGATGGAGCGCCAATAATCCACATTACGATTGCGCCAATAATTGTTGTGATGTTACCATCGATAATTGCGCTTAACGCACGAGAGAAACCAATATCTATTGAAGTTGCAATTGATTTGCCACTTTTGTATTCTTCTTTAACCCTTTCAAAAATAATAACGTTAGCATCAACCGCCATACCCATACTTAATAGGATACCTGCGATACCTGGAAGCGTTAATTGAACCCAAGGGAAAACAGACATAAAGAACAGTGTTACTAACATATAGATTGCAAGAGAAATACAAGATGCCAAGCCTAAACCTTTGTAAACAATGCTCATAAATATAAAAATCATTAACAAGCCAACTATGCCGGAAATAACGCCAACTTTTAATGCGTTAGTGCCCAAAATTGGAGAAATGGTGTCGGACTCAACCAACTTCATTTTAACGCTAAATGCGCCCGCTTGAATACTAATTGCTGTTTCGTTAGCTGTTTCGTAAGTGTAACCACCTTCTAGCGAAGCTTTGCCGTCAGAAATAACTGCGTTAACTTTAGGGTTAATTTTTAGCACGCCATTGATAAAAATACCAATAGTTTTGCCGTTTAACCGTTGAGTTGCATCAGCAAAACGCTTAGTGCCCTCTTTATTAAATTCTAATGATACAATGTATTGACCGTTTTCGTTCATACCAACGGTGGCAGATTTTAGATGCTTATTACCATCAATAATAACATCTTCATTAAGCTTTTTGCCTTCTGCATCGGTTTCAAAAAACTGTAAAGACGCTGGGCGACCAATAAGGGCAAAAACCTCTTCTGGGTCCTCAACATCGGGTACTTCAACACGAATTTCGGTGTTAGCGACAGAAACGACAGCCTCAGGGAAACCTTTATTAAATAGCAATTCTCTCAAACTGCTTGCTGTGCCTTCAACGCTATTTTTAAAATCTTCATCAGTAACGCCTTCTGGACGTTCTGCCTCATAAACAGCTGTTACACCGCCTTTTAAATCTAGACCTTGTTTAATAACAGTAGGAAATGCGTGGTAGTCATAATTGCCAATTGGAAATGAAACACAAGCAAATATTGCGCCCAAAAGCACAAACACACCAAGAACTGTTAAAATCGTAATTGATTTTGACTTTTTCACTATAAGCCTCCTCAAAGATATACTCCTAAGTATTATATCCTTTAATTAAAAACTAGTCAATAATAATTATATAAAAATTGACTAATTTAATATTTTTTTGACAATTTTGCATTGTTCAATGCTAAAAATTTGTATATCGCAAAATTTTAGCAGTTTTTGTCGCCCTCAATAGCGTTGATTGCAAGGGACAATTCAAAACGCTTACGCATCATCTCGCAACTAATTTTGTATGGATTTTGCATATTGCCTGCATAATGAGTGTTGTTTGCGGCGCAACCGCCACTGCAGTAATATTTTGCAAAACACTTTTGACATTCTTCCTTTTGGGTAACAATGTTTTTTGAAAACTGTTCAGAAATATCCAAGCAAAAATCGCCTTTAAGCACATTTCCAATCAAATAGCCGTTTTCTTCAGCAAATTGGTGGCAAGGATAAATATCGCCATTTGGTGTAACCGACAAATACTCGCACCCAGCGCCACAACCTGTCAAGCGCTTAGAAATGCAAGGACCGCCCTCTAAATCTAACATAAAATGGAAAAAATTAAACCATTTGTCCGTCTGCCTGCGCTTTATATATTCCTCTGCCAAAATCTCGTATTGCTCAAAAATTTGTGGCAAATGGCTTTCAGAAATTTTTAAATCGTCAATGGTGGTTACCACTGGTTCGATAGAAATTTGGTCAAACCCACTGTCATTTAAATACAAAACATCTTTAGCAAAATCTAAATTTTTTGCAGTAAAAGTGCCACGCACATAGTAAGATTTATCCCCCCTAACCGCCCTAAATTTTAATGCGTTTTTAAGGATAACATCTTGCGTGTCTTTGTTGTTAATACTGCGTCTAACAGCGTTGTGCACTTCTGGTCTGCCGTCGATGCTAAGTACAACGTTAAACATTTCTATGTTCAAAAAATCTATTGTTTTGTCATCTAACGCCAAACAATTTGTGGTTAATGTGAAACTAAATTTTTTGTCAAACAAAACTTCTTGCTTTTTTGCATAACTGACAATTTGCTTTACAACGCCCAAATTCATTAATGGCTCGCCACCAAAAAAATCAACTTCCAAATTGTGATGATTGCCACTGTTGGCAATTAAAAAATCAATAGCTTTTTTGCCAACTTCTAAGCTCATTTTACAGCGTGCCGTATGATATGTTCCATCATCGGCAAAACAGTATTTGCACCGCATATTGCAATCGTGGCAGATATGTAAACATAACGCCTTAATTTCGCCAATATGCTTAGCTTTTTGAGTAACATTGCAAGGCGAATTTATTGTGCCCGCTTGCTCAAGAACTAGCAATTCATCTAAAATTTCTTGTTTTTCAGGCTCGCTTATGAGGTTGTATTGTTCAGTTTCGGCAGGAGTAAGTTGCAAATAATGTTGTTTGGCAACAAAAAAAGTAGCAGAGTCCACATTATGTAAACTGCCACTCTCTATATCCCACAAAAAGTGAAAATCTCTATCGTTGTGCCTGTATTTAAAGCAATGAATCATCTTTTATATTAATGGTTTGCGTTGAACATTAATTTTTTCATCTTTTTGTTTACAAGATTGGTTACCAACTGTACAGCTTGTTTTGCAAGCAGATTGACAACTAGATTGGCACTCGCCACAACCAATGTTACCTGTTTTTCTTATACTAGAATTAACTAGAGTATTTATATGTTTCATATTAGACCTCCAAAATTTTCTATACATCAAGTATAATACATTTTTATTAATTTTGCAAGAAGATTTATAAACAGATTAATAATATTTTGAAGAATAATTATAAATAGTTTTATTATTTTTTAAAAATATTTTGTATAAAGTTTAATTACATTTTAAAAAAAATTTATAAACAGATTAATAATATTTTTTTGAATAATCACATTTTACAGCGCATACAATTGTGATAAATGGAGGATAAAATGAAAAAAATAACTGTTAAATTTGCTAAAACTGATTTGTTGGATATATTAAAAGGTATTGGTATTTCCGTAATATTTTCCGCAGTTTTAATTATGATTTTTGCTTTAATTTTAAAGCTTACCGATGTGCCAAACGGCGTAATTGTTGGTGTCAACACTGCCATAAAAGTGCTAAGCTTGCTGGTAGCTTGCCTAATTAGCTTTAAAAGTGGGCAAAATTATTTGCTAAAAGGTATTATTGTAGGTTTTATTTACTTTTTATTAACCTACCTTCTCACTTCAATTAGCACAAAAGTTTTTGCTTTAAACCTATGCCACTTGTACGATTTTTTGCTTTGCGTTGTGGTTGGCGCAGTTAGCGCAAGTATAAAATCTATTATTACAAAATAGTTGGCAATATCTTTTTATCTCTTTGCAAAGCCACATTTTTAAAACAAATATTACTTATGCCAAATAAATATAAATTGTTTTGCAATACATAATGCATTTGCGTAAAATATAAAATGTTTTATAAAATAACAATTTCTTTACACCACATAATAAGTGTTTTATGCACCGTTACAATTTGTTTTGCAATTAATCAAAATGACATAAAAAAACCTCTTGCGCTTTTCCTTTTTTTGCGTAAGAGGTTAATTTTTTAATTTAAAATATTTGCTAATAAATTTTATTAGTCTAATAGCTAAAGTTTTTTGTTACTTTCAATAAAACTCTCATTTTTGTTAAGTTTTATTTTAAACTTTAAACACCTTTAGCGTTATAAAACTTTTAATAATTATTAGTCTTTTTTATCAAAATCTAAGCTATTTGGTGTATCGCCTAAGATGTCAGCTTGCGCTGGTTCAACTTTTTCAGCCTCAACATCAACAGCCTCAACCTTTTCGATATTAGGTTTTTTTGAAGCTTTTTTTACTGCCTTTTCTTGTTTCTTTTCTTCAATTTCCATATCATCAACAGTTGTAGGTTCTTCAAAAACAGGGGCAGCTGCTGTGTGATTTGCGTTAAATGATTGAGCAGAATTTATTACAGTATAAACTGCGCTTTTATCAATAGTTGTAAAAAGCTCGCTACCATTAACACCAATATTTATAATAAATGTGTTTGTAGCATCATCAATAGCTTTAATTTCGCCCACAAAACCACCAATGGTTTTAATTTTTGTGCCAACTTTAATTTGTTGCATCATTTCTTGAGCTTTCTTTTGTTTTTTCTTTTGAGGTATAATTGACATAACCAACATAACAACCATCATCACTACCATTAAAATGATAATGCCGTATTTAGAAAAAAATGAAGGTTCTTTTGGTGCTTCTTCAGCTAGAATTGACATAAAGTTTAATAATTTGAACATTTTTATCTCCTTTGATTCCTTGACTCTTTTATGACTCGTTTTTTAATATATATAGATAATAATTTATTTTTAAGTAAAATGCAAGTACTATTTGAGCAATTAACAAAATTTACTTACTTTTAACGCCCCAATTGTAATTTTTGACAAAATCCGCATAAAAATCGCCAAATCTATCTTCCCAAATAGCTTGTTTAATATCTTCGGTTAGTTTTGTTAAAAACCTAATATTGTGGATAGAAAGCAATTTTCCGCCCAAAATTTCCTCTGAGTTTAGCAGATGTCTAATGTACGCCCTGCTAAAATTTTTGCAACAATAGCAATCACATTCGCTATCTACCGGGCTAAAATCTTCTTTAAAAGTTGCGTTGCGGATAGTTAAATTGCCCGTGCGAGTAAACGCTGTGCCGTTGCGCGCAATACGAGTTGGCAACACGCAATCAAACATATCAATACCACGCATTATGCCCTCAACAATGCAATCTGGGCTGCCAACACCCATTAAATAGCGTGGCATACCCACTGGATAGTGCGGTTTTAGCGTATCCAACATTTCGTACATAACTTCTTTTGGTTCGCCAACGGACAATCCGCCAATTGAAAACCCACATTTTGCGTAAGGTAAAATGCGCTCCAAACTTTCTAAACGCAAATCTTTGTACATATTGCCTTGCACAATAGGAAACAAAAGTTGATTTTCGCATTTGTGATAATTGTAACATCTATCAAGCCAATTAAGCGTTCTGTCAAGCGCAATCCTCGATTTTTTGTAATCGGTATCGCCAGCGGTGCACTCATCAAAAGCCATAATAATATCTGCGCCAAGCGCATTTTGAATTTCAATTGATTTTTCTGGGGTTAAATAGTGTTTAGAACCATCAATATAGCTGTTGAACATCACTCCATCATCGCTAATTTTGCGCATAGTTGACAAGCTAAACACTTGAAACCCACCGCTATCTGTTAAAATTGGCTTGTCCCAATGCATAAATTTGTGCAAACCGCCTGCCTTTTTAACCAATTCGTGCCCGGGGCGCAAATATAAATGATAAGTATTAGCTAAAATAATACTGCTTCCCAATTCTTCAACATCTCGTGGAGCAAGCGCTTTAACAGTAGCGTTAGTGCCAACGGGCATAAATACTGGCGTTTCAATAACGCCGTGTGGCGTTGTCAGCTTGCCTATCCTTGCGCCCGACTGTTTACAAACTTTTATAACTTCATATTTAAACATAACTCTCCTAAATTAACAGTGTTGCATCGCCAAACGAAAAAAACCTATATTTTTCTTCCACTGCCACTTTGTACATTCTCAAGGTTTCTTCCCTTGTTAAAAATGCAGAAACTAGCATAATTAGCGTGCTTTCGGGCAAGTGAAAATTGGTTATTAGCCCCTTTACAACTTTAAATTTGTAACCCGGATAAATAAAAATGTTTGTATTGCCTTTTTGCGCTTTTACAAAACCATTTTCATCAGCGACGCTTTCTAATGTGCGCACAGAGGTTGTGCCAACGCAAATTACACGCCTATTTTCACGCACGGCGCAATTGATTGTGTCTGCCACGCTTTGCTCCACTTCGTAATATTCTGTATGCATTTTGTGTTGCATAATATCGTTTTCTTTAACTGGCCTAAATGTGCCCAAGCCAACGTGTAAAAGCACATCAACAATAATAACGCCCTTATCTGTAATTTTTTGCAACAATTCTGGCGTAAAATGCAAGCCTGCGGTTGGCGCTGCAGCCGAACCATTATATTTGCTGTAAACGGTTTGATATCTGTTTTTATCCTGCAATTTTTCCGTTATATATGGTGGCAATGGCATATTGCCAAGCTCGTCCAAAATGTCTTCAAAAACGCCTTCAAACTCAAACTGCATCATTCTAATGCCTTCATCGCCGTACTCTTTAACTGTTGCGCTCAATCTTTCGCCAAAAACAACTTTAGTGCCAACTTTCAACTTTTTTGCAGGCTTTGTAATGCA
>JAVVTM010000078.1:0-7446 GCA_036653655.1 Clostridia bacterium
AATCATCAGTGTTTTGCTTTTTATACTCAGCAAAAACTTCTTTAGTGCTGCAACAAACTTCTGGCACGACAATTAAAATTTCTTTTTCGACAAAAGGCAAATCTTGTAAAACTTCGCCTTTGTGAGTGCAACGCTTAAAACCGCCAAAGTACATATACGCCACATCACTGCCAATTTTGTTTGCAATTTGTAAAATATCGCTGTCTAAAATTGCGTTTTGCAAAACATCGTTGTAAAGATGTTTGTACGCAAACAAAACTGCGCTGGCATCAGCCGATGACCCACCCAAGCCTGCCATCATAGGGATACCCTTTTTTATATTTACTTTTGCGCCTAAGCCATATTTTTGTTTTAACAAAAAAAGAGCTAGGAATGCAGTATTTTCAGTACCACATTTCTTGCCCTCCATAAAAACCTCAATTTCCTGCGATGTTGCAAACTCGATAGTGTCAAAAAGCCCCACAGATGCGTTTACCATATCTAACGCATGATAACCATCTGGCAAAATATCCGTAACTTTTAAACAAAAATTGATTTTAGCATTGACTTCTAATGTGATATTGCTCATACATATATAATATCACACTTTTTTAAAAAAATCAATTTCTTATTTATTTTGTATGTTTTATCATAATATTTTACAAATTTATTACAATTTTTAATTAATTTTTATTAATTTTTCGCAATTTTTTACTCTTATTTTAAAATATTACATATTTATTTCGTGATAAACGATAACTTTTTTGCCTTGTGTCCTCTCAATTAGGCTTGGATTTTGTTTTAAAATAACGTCTTCATTTGCGTTAACGCCTTTAACTATATCCCACATTGTATCGTTTTTCTTAGAAAAATAAATGCTAATTGCGCAATCTTCCACCTGCTTTTCTTCGCCAATATCAACCATTTTAATAAAATTGTATTGTTGTTGTTTTGTTATGTAACCACAAAAACTTAATTGTGCGCTAACCTCAATATCTTTTTGCATTTTTACTTTTGCGCAAATGTTATTGCAAATTGACTTTACAAAAAGATTATAATTTGGGCGCAACCCTTGTTTTTCATATTGTAATGAAAACGGCAATTCTACCATAATAGAGCTTATTGCTTGCTCATCGGTTTCGTACACCACACAAGCCATTAGCAAGCCCTCTAGCACGAAGCAATCCTGTTGAACAATAACATTGTTTACATTGCTAGAAATAGCGTTACAGCACACAATTCGCCTAATGCTGCCCACGCTTTCATCTTCAAGCAAAAAACTTCCGCTAACTCTGTCTGTTTCAAAAACCATATCGGCTAAAATATTACTTTCGACATTTTGATTTTCTGTTGTCAAATTGCAATTTGGGCTGTAAACATCTTCAACATAGTAATTTTCTTGCATATCAAATACAACGCCTTCACACATTATATCGCAATTAATTCTAATTAAATTGTCGCGCTCCTCGCCCGTTATAAGCAATTTACATTCCTTAACCTTTGTTTGCAAAAATGCCATAGAGCTTGATTTACTGCTTTTTGCCTCAATTTCTTGGGTAAAAGGTATGTTAAAACATTTTGTAGCCATCATTTGCTCGCTTGTGTAAACAACGCTACAACTAACCTCGCCCGTTGCGCACACTTTGCCCTCAACGCAAACAATTTTGTTTAAAACAACATTGCAATCGTAGTGTACAATGTCATCAATATTGCAACCTGTTGCCTCATCTGCGGTTAATGCGCAACTTTCACAAACCTTTTCGGTGCAATTTGCAAATTTGCCACAAACTTTTTTATTGCAAACATTTGTTATGCTCATTAGCGCTTTTTGCGAATTTTGCAACACCGCAACACTTTCAATATCAACAACGCATTGTAGTTTTAGTAAGTTGTCTAAAATATCCTTGTCGATATCTAAAACGGAACACTTTGCAAACAGCAAACTTTTTGGAGTTATTATTGGATTTTCTAAAATTGTGGCAAATTCCACTCTAAATTCCATATTTTTCATTTCGCCTTTCAATGTTAAAAACATAACTTTAAAGCAAATTTTACCATTAATTTTTGCTTGCTTTTCTAACATTTCCATCGAAACAACTTCTGCTGTGGCTTTTAGGCACAACAATTTGCTAATTCCTCCATAAGTTGATGTTTCTACTGAATTTTGCAAGGCGACTTGAGTAGTTGGCATACTTATTATATTGTCGCATTCAAAATTACTAAAAATTGTCTCTATTTTTTCCATAATTACCTCGCTTACTTTCAATAAATTATATTATGGCAAAAAAAGATTATTACTTATTATACAAAAAACTTAATATTTTTTGTTAAAACATCACTGTACGGAAAAGTCATTAGCACTTTAACGCTATCAATTACAACTTGCATTGTAAAAATTGAGGGATAAATATCTTTGATAAAACCGTTGTGCTTTTCAAATTTATTGCGCCCCTTGTTAATTTCAAACAAAAGTTGCCTGCCTTTTAGTTTACACACCATTTGTTTGGCAGATGTGATGTCGCCAATTATTTCTCTCATTATTACCTCAAGTTTAATTATTGACATTTAAAAGTATTCTATCCAAATAAAAAAACTCTTAGCTTGAGGCTAAATATTTGGTTATTTATTTTATATTATAATAAACATAAATCGCAAACTATTTAACGATTAGTTGTTATGAAAAAAAATAACGCATTGGCAGTCATAAGCTGTCATACAAAAAATAATAGTTAGCTGTGTTATGTAAAAAATAAAGCACTAGCTATGCAAAAATTACGCTTTTTGCAAATAAAAACTCTCCCCTTTTAAAGGGAGAGCCATAATACAATATTAAATTTTATTTGTGATTAAATATCTTTGTCGTCGTCCTCATCATCTTCATCTTCGTCTTCGTCATAATCGTCATCTTCTTCATCATCAAAATCTTCATCTAAGTCGATTTCTTCAAAATCATCATCAAGACTTTCTTCGGTTTCATCAATTTCTTCGATATCTTCCAATTCTTCACCAACATCGCCTTCATCAATCAACTCGCCTTGAGCGACAAAATCAATATCATCATCAAATACTTCTTCTTCCTCTGGTTCTTCTTCAACCCATTCTTCTTCTTCAATTTTGTTTAAAGAAATGGTTTCCAAATCAACTTCTTCATCTTCGGCGCTCCATTTAGCAAGCCCCTTTTTCTTTTTACATTCAGAACAAATTTTTTCTCCCTCTTCTAAATAATTGACATTGCAAATTGGGCACAATTTTTCATCTTCATTAACTACATCATCCAATAGAGCTTCATTACTTAGTTTTAATTCTGCTTTGCAGACTTTGCACAAGTCTTCTTCGTTTAAAATCCAATTTAATTCACATCTAGGACACTTTTTGTAATTTCCCATATCCACTCCTTATAAATGCGTTATTTGCATATATTATATTTACTTATATGAGAAATGTAAACCCATTTTTACAACTTTTTTAAATTTTTTTTGAATTTTTTTTATTAAGCGCCTTCAATTAGCATTTTATCAGCTACTAAAGCGATAAACTCGCCATTAGTTGGTTTTTCGTTACTGCTGTAAATTTTAACGCCAAATAGGTTATTAATGTTTTCAATTTTGCCTCTGTTCCAAGCAACTTCAATGGCGTGCCTAATTGCTCGCTCCACCTTAGATGCGCTTGTATCAAATTGCTCAGCAATTGATGGATACAACTTTTTGGTAATGCTATTTATAATTTCTGGCGTGTTAATTGCCATTTTTATTGCTTCACGCAAAAATTGATAGCCTTTAATGTGCGCAGGAATGCCAACTGACATAAAAATATTAGAGATTTTTTCATCAACGCCCTTTTCTTTATGGCGGTTATCTTTGCCTACAATCTCCAAATTGTTGCTTAGTGATTTTTGCACATCAATAACCCTATCTTTAATAACTTCAAAAGCGATAGATTTTGACAAATAATAACAAGCGCCATACTGTATTGCTTTAGCGACAAAATTTTCGCCAAGCAATTGGCTAACCACTATCACTTTTGGCCTAAATTCAAATTTTATATTGTTTAATTTTAACAAGACACCAATGCCGTCTAATTGAGGCATTACCATATCCAACAAAACCACATCGGGTTCTGCTTTAAGAATTGCTTCTATGCCCTTAATACCATCGTTTGCCGTTGCGACAACAATAACGTCCTCATTGTTAGAAAAATAATTTTCTAGTTTGGTAACATATTCAATGTCATCATCAATAATTGCTAATTTTACCTTTTTCATACTTTTCCCTCCACGTCTTATTATAGCAATATTGTACAATATTTAGCAACATATTTTGTAGTTTTTTAGTATTCTTTGTCGAAAAATGTCATATTTCTATCAATTTTGGACAAAAAAACTGGGTAGTTTTAATTACCCAGTTATAATTATAGTATTAGTAAAATTATTTCTTTTTTTCTGCATCTTTAATTGATTTTAAATCGGCTTTAGTTACTGTTTTATTTAAGTCTACCATATTTTCAATAAGCAACTTTTTGCTGTCGCTAGCGTCATAAGTGTCAATCTTCATTCTTGACATATAGTTATAATAATTAGTATTAAAATAATATATATAACCATTAATGTATTCTAAAGAAACAAAAGTTGCATCATATTTTTCGTTAGGAGCAATTTGTTCGGCATCGCTAACAAACATTTCATCTTTGGTTAAGTCAAATTTAATTTTAGATACAATACTATTAACGCTGTAAAGCATAACGCCAGAATCAATATTAAGAATAGTGATGTTGGCAGGGAAACTGTAATAGTAATCTTTGTCTGTTATTGATTTTGTGCTATCAAATGGCTTTTTGTTAATCAACTTGCCGTTTTCGTTTTTAACAAACTCTACAACGGTTTTATCGGTAACAAATGCGCCCTCTGCCAAACTTATAGGATAAATGCTAGAATATGATTTTGAAGAAATTTGCACTTCTTTTGCCTTGTCAAACGCAAATGCGCTATCGGCAAATTTGTAAGCAAACAACCCTAAGTTACGGCTTTCGCCAAATACAGTGGAAGTTTTGTCATAATAAACAACAACGCCATCTGCCTCGTAATCAATTTTTTTAATAGATATTGTGTAGGCAAGCGCCTTATCTATTGTTTCGGTTGGTTGAAAAGTTTTTTCATCAATGATGGTTTTTTTGTTATTGTTAACATCAACCGCCATTAAAACGTTGTTTGTCATTTCTTCATTGGCTGATTTTGTTAAATAAAACGCAAAATTTGCATTTGTAGTTGCGTTAGGGGTGTAAGTTGTAATTTTTGGCAAATTTACACTTGCAACATCTTCTGCCAAAACAACATCTTTGCCAACTTTTTTATTGTCAACCGCAATACCGTGAAGTTTGCTATCTTTAAAGTAAAACATACCTTCGGCTGTAAAGCTGTAAGTTGTGCTTTGTCCCTCAATAATAGCTAAAGATTGAGTTTTGCTACCATCAATTTTTGTACGCAAGTACTCTAAATAAGTGGTTTGCACAGCGCCCAATTTGTCGGTTGCTATTGATGGAGAAACATAATAAATCCATTCGCCATAGATGCTAAAGCCAACTTCGGTTGTTGATGACAAAACCATTTTAGGAACGATAATTTGATAATCTTCAAATTTACCATCAGCATTTTGTTTTGCGCGCACAATAGAGCCCTTGATAATGCTACCAAAATAGTTATCTTTTGGAACTTTAATATTAGCGTAAGCGTTTAGCCCGTTGACAAAGTAATAATAATCGCCTTGTTTTACAATCGAACCTCCGTTGCTTTCTACTTTTGCGCTGGCATCGCCACCAGTTATTGGCTTTTGACCATAACTTTGACAGCCAACAAAAGCTAAAACAAATACTAAAGCTAATGCAGTTATAAGAATAATCCTTGATTTTTTAGACATTTTTTATCTCCCATCTAGTAATCATAATTTTTAAACTATTTAATTATAATATAGAATAGCAATTATTGCAATTCTTTTTTTACAAGTTTTACAATTTGAGGTGAATATGAAAAAAATTAGTCCAATTATTAACAAAAACCCACTAGAAAATCAAAAATTACAACAATTTGAATTTGATGCGCCCTCGCAATATTATCATTATAACCAAAAAAAAGACAAAACAGCCCAAAAAGTTGAACCAACGCAATCGACAGTTAGCAATGTTGATGTTAACAATGATTTGTCGCATAATAATGATGTTAATATTGAAAATGAGGCTACAAAAGCGCCAAGCAACAAGCACAGACAATTTGTGGATAGACATAATAGCGTTGTGCAACAAATTAAACAACAAAACAATTTAAAATAGCACGCTTTAAACTTTAGCTTTTTTAATTTGAGCTTTTTTAATTTGAGCTTTTTTAATTAGAGCGATTTTAATTTTAGTGATTTTTACGCTATTTAAAATTAAGCAAAAAAATGCTTGCGCCATTAATTTCTACAAAAAAACGCAATAATATTAATTTTAGCAAAAAAAATTTCAATGTTAAAATTTAACGCCAAACGCTTTAAAAAACAATAATTTAATTAAGCGCAAACAATGCTTTGGCTAGCTATGTTGCGCTAAGTTTTAAAATTATCGCATTGTAAAGTAAAAAAATGCAATTAATGCATTTTTACTTTTTACAAATATTTTATAATTTATTGCACGCTTTACTCTGCGCAACTTTAATTATTGCAACTGGTTTTGCGGTTTTTGTGTTAAAGTTTTTTATTTTCGACAATTTCGCCAGTTTGCGCATTTTGATACATCAACCAATATCCTTTGCCATTTGGCTTTGATTTATCGGTTGGCAACCAATCGCTAAGTTGCTTTTCTTCTGGCGGAAAAGTAAACCTCCCCGGTACGCCATATGCAATATATGTGGGCTCGTTTTCACTGTTTATTATGCCAACAACATAGTAATCTTTTTCGTTATATTTTACTTTGCACCATTTAGAATTGGCAACTTCTTTTTCTAAATTTTCCATATGAGGATATTTTTCAAACAGCAAATCTATCTCTTTTTGTATGCTATCGTAAAAGCAATCATTATCGCTTTTAAAAATTTTTAAATTTGAATTATCCTCTTTGTTTTTGGCGGTTGCGCAAGCTTTTTTAGTAAAACTTTCATTATTTATATCGCAAGTAGCGTTAATATTATCGCCATCAACACCGCTTTTGCCGTAACTGTTTTTGCTAGCGCCACTAATTTTATTGCTATTGATGTTTGTATCTTCACTTGCGTGCGCTGTATTTTCTGCGTGCAAATTTTTGCCATTATTAATAACATTATCGTTTTTGTCATTTTCTGTCGCTGT
This sequence comes from Clostridia bacterium, assembly GCA_036653655.1. Taxonomy (GTDB): domain Bacteria; phylum Bacillota; class Clostridia; order Christensenellales; family UBA3700; genus JAVVTM01. The sequence continues at coordinate 7,290 of JAVVTM010000078.1, forward strand.
AAAATTTTCCTTTTCCTTGGCACAACTTTTATTATTTGCCATTGGGCAACTTTTATTTTCCTTGTCTTTTAAATCTTTTTTAATAAAGCTTTTTAGCGATTTTTCCTCTTTAACTTCCTCTTTTTCCTCGTTAACTTCCTCTTGAGATTGTTCGATA
>JAVVTM010000079.1:0-7388 GCA_036653655.1 Clostridia bacterium
GAAAAATTTAAAATAATCACAGGCAAAGGCAATTATTGCAACTATTTTGTGGCGGGCGAAAACTGCTTGTTGCTTAACACTTTTGAGCTTGGTATGTATGTTTATAACGCAACAGAAACTTTGCGGTTTTACACTACTCCAAAAATAAAAAAATTGATATTGCATAAAGAAAGGTGCTTTGGGCTGGGCGTTGTTGAGCCATACAGAATGTACTTTAGCGATGATTTTGACCCCAGAAACTGGGAATCTAGCATTGATAAGGGAGGTTTTATTGATTTCCCAGTTGATGATGGCAGACTGTTAAAATTAATTAGTTTTAAAAATTATCTTTATATTATAAGGGAAAATGGCATTTATAAAATGTCAACTTATGGCGAGCAAACCGATTTTCAAATTACAAAAGTTTTTGTTTCTACCGGCAAAATTTACGAGGAAACAGTGTGCGATTGTGGCGAAAAAATAATTTTTGTGGCTAGTGATGGTATGTATGTTTTTGATGGATACACTTCGCAAAAGGTTTACAGCGAACTTGATAATATGTTTGAAAACATTAAAGGTAACTTAAATAGCGCCTATTTTAAAGGCAAATACTATCTGTCTTTTTGGTATCCTTTTAACAAAAATGATGTGTATAATGGCAAAAATAATATACTTATTTCTGTTGGCGTAAAGAAAAAATCAATTTGCATTTCTAAGGATATCGAAATAAATTATATGACGCCGTTTGTTGATGGGTTAAATGAGGAACTTGTTTGCCTAACGGGCGATGCCAACAGCAATACTTTATCTGTAATTGATGATTCTGGATTGTATTTTAACAACAATATTGAGGGCTGTTGGAAAAGCGGAAATTTAGATTTTGAAAGTTTTTACAATAACAAAGTTGTTGATGAAATTATTGTTAACGCAACGGGCAATTTGAGCGTTAAAGTAACTTGTGATGGCGTTTGTAAACGGTTTGAAAACAGCGCTACAAGCGAGGAAAAACATTTTAAAATTAACTTGAAAGGCAAAATTTTTACAATAGAAATTGTTAGCAGTGATGACAAAATTAATGTGAAAGATGCTTATGTAAAATATTACATTGTGAGGTAGCTTATGGAAGAAACAAGGTTTTTTGAGTTGGAAGATAAGGTCAATTATATTTTAGAAAATGTTAAAAATACTAAAACTTTAATTTTTACCAATTTAGACATTGTTACAAAAAAAAATTACACGCTAAATTTTAGCAAAAGCGCCCGAGATGTGAGCATTGAAATTGGCATAAAAAGCAAAAATGAATTTACCGCAAAATTGCTAATTAACAATGTTGTAAACAAAAATAGCATTGGCTATGATGAGGTGTTTAAACTTAATTTGCCTGCAAAATCTAACATTTTAGAAGTGGTTTTTTTAACGGGTACGGTTGTTGATAGCCTAATGATAAAAGTGGAGGGAGTAAATGTTAAATAACATTAAAAGAGAAATAAGATTAATTTGTAAAATACATTATTTGAGAGGTGTAATATGTCAATTATAGACGATATAACTTCATTTTTTAAGAAAAAAGATGTAAAACCTAAGGCAGATAGCTTGGAGAGAGAAAAATTGCTTGAAGATGAACTTAAAAAGCTTGATGATGAATATCAAAATAGTTTGGATTTTGAAACTCCAGATTATGAAAATATCATACCTAAATCTTTTAACGCAGAGTATCTTAATTACACCAATTATAAAGATGATGATGTAATTAACAGCGAGGCGCAAAATAAAATTAATCAAGAAAAAGCTAACAAATTGGCTGAATACGATAATAAATTTAACGAAAATAAGCAAGAAATTTTAAGTAAAAGTGATAAAATTAAAAAAAATAATAGCGAAAAACTTTTACAAATCGAACAACTTTTTAACAAAAAAAAGGAAGATTTAACTAATAAACTTGCTAAAAACGGAATTTTTAACAGCTCAATTCGTGTCAATAGCGACAAGGAGCTTAATGCGCAAAAAGATTTTGGAAAAGAAACATTACAAAAGGAACTTGAATATAATATAAGAGATATTGATGAAAAAGTAAATTTGCTTGATAAAGAAAAAGAAAACGCTATAAATAAATTAGATTTAGAGTTAGCGTCAAAGCTTGAGGAAGATATTACTAAATTGAAAAAACAGCGCAACGAAGAAGTTAAACAGGTTGATATGTACAATCAAAAACTTTATAAAACCCAATTGCAAAACGCAGAAGCCCGTGAAGATAAAATTAATGCGCTAAAAAGTGAATTTTCTAAAAAATTTGATGACCAAAAAATTAACGAGGGTCGTTATGGATATAGTGGCGAAAAGGAAGTAAACTACAACAAACGATTTGAAAAAGCACTGGATTTTTACTACGGATTGCCTAAAGATGAGGCGGTAACTATGTTAAAATCTAACCCAAAAATCAAAAATTATTTAGGCAGAAATTATCAAAAATTAGTCTTTTTTATTAACAATAGAGATTAGTATGTGGCAAGAAATTTTTAGTTTAGCCACTACTAACGGCATATTCGCAAGTTTATTTGTATTTTTATTTTTTTATCAATTATCTGACAGCAAAAAAAGAGAAGAAAAATATCAAGCCACCATTATTCAACTTGGTGGACAGTTAGATTGTGTTTTAGAAATAAGAGATGATATTAAAAAAGTGCAAAAGATTATGGTTTCACATCTAAACACTAAACAGGAGAATTATGAAGGAAAAATTTAAAAATTACGGATTTTGGATATCTTTAATAAGCGCTATTGTGCTTTTTGTGCAAGTTTTGGGCTTTAAAGTTGACGTTCCGTATGTAAATGAAGTGGCAAGCACCTTTTTAGAAATTTTAATAATCTTAGGTATTGTTAGCAATCCTAATTCTGGCAACGGCTACTTTGACAAAAAATAATCCTTTCTGCTTGAATTATTTTAGTAAAACAGTTTTATGGCAATTAACAAATTTTAATTTTTGGCAAGCTTAAACAGTTTTTTGTAAAATAATTAACGCCTGTAACGGTTACTTTAAAATAATTTGATTGTTGTGTAACGGTTACTAAAAAACATTAACATTAATTTTGCAAGTATATTAACTTAGCTTTAAAGCGGTAAAAAAATTAGTTTCAATATTTTGCAATTTTAATTTAAAAGGCTATTGCATTTGCAATGGCCTTTTTTTAAGATAATTTTTTATTAAGATTTATGTTTTATTAAAAGTTTTAACTAAAAATATTTATGTATTAATAAGCTTTAACTAAAAACATTTAGCCATAAAACAGTAAAATATTTGATTTTATATAGCTTAACGCAAAAATATTTTTATTTTCTTTTACAATATTTTACTAATAAGCATTACCGCTAAAACTTGCTATTTCATTAAAAATTTACATTGACAATAAAAGTATCTGAGCCACCAAAACTTGCTATTTCATTAAATATTGTATTGTTAAAAACAATGTAATAACTGTCATTATAGTACAAAATTTCGGCGCTATTTTGCGCAGTAGTGTTGATAGCAGCAATTTTTTTAGTTAAACTTGTATTGTTGTTTATTTTAATTAAAAACAAATTATCATTTTTTGTTGCTAGTACAAAAAAGTTTTCATCTTGCAAATATGTGTGCAGAATATTGTAATCATACAAAAAATCAAAGCTATTATTAGGATAAAAATATCCACAACTGCAAATATATGTGTTAAAATTTTTATTTTCTCTACTGTTTAGTGTAACGGCATAATCTTTTAAAATAAAAAAGTTTTCTAAAACCACATCTTGTTTGTAAGTATTTACTAAATTATGATTAAATAAATATTTGTCTAACACGGTTTTATTTGATTTTTCCGTTACTACAAAATAAAAATTATTACTTATTTTAACACTATTTAGCTTGGCGCTAAAATTTTCATTATTTAATATTTCTAAATTATTTTTTAATACGATTTTGCAATAAGAATCATTAAAATCAATAAAAGCTACGGTATTATTACTGCCCAAATTTGTAAAATTTTTAATTTCTGGCGTTTTATCAAACTCTATATTTTTTGAAAATTCTTTAATTTTAATATTGCTATCGTAACTGGCAAATTGTACGGTTTTAACATTAATTGTCGCAATAAAAACTTTTTCTTGCGCTGTATCGTAAAAAATTTTTCCGCTAAAACAATTGTTAAATTCTGTAAAATTAATTAAATTTAATTGTAAATTGTAGTTTAGCAACTCCAATCCCTTGTTTGTTTTAACTAAAATCAAAATGCCTTTAGATGTTACACAGCTGTCAATATATGCGCAAGTTAGGCTTGATTTGTGCGCCATACTTTTAAATATTGTGCCATCAAGCGTGCTTTTTGCAATGTAAACAGTGGATTGTGTTGCATTAAAATCATTGCTGTTGCTACTTGTGTTGCCAATTAAATAAAGCGCCTTACCCTTGTTTTCATCGGGTAATATGTATGTTTTGCAATTTTGGTCGTTTGCGCCACCGCCTAACGACTGTACAAAATTTAGCCCTTCGGTTGTCTTGTTTGCCAAGCGGTCATCGGTGCGATAAACAACATTTTCGATGTTGCTTGGTGGCGTAGTTATTGTCGGATTTTCTTTTGGTGGAGTTGCCTCAACTTTTGGTATTGGCTTTGTTAGCAAGTAGTATGCGCACACTAAACCGCATATTAGCATAATTAAAAATGCTACTGTAATAATTTTTGTCTTATTTAATTTATTCATATTTCACCTTTAAATAAATTTAGCACAAATTTGTGTATTTGTGGCGTATGTTACAAAACTTCTAATTTTATAACATTGAGTGAATATTTATTACAAATTTTTTAATTGTTGCAGTTTTTAATTAAACTTTATTGATTTTAGTTGATATAATTAATTTTAAGTGTATCAATATTACTTATAATACAAATAAATTAGTTTTGATTGTTTATTATTGAATTAATAATTTTTACAATATTTTTTGGCGTATCAACATCGTACAAACTTGTAGGTTGCGGAGAATTTAGCAAAACATTGATAGATTTTACAAGTGTAACATCGTTTAAATCTTCCTGCAACAAGACAATTGCGCAGTTTTTTTGCTTGTAAAATTTTGCATTGTCAATTTGGTCGCCACGAGAATTATCGGTGGGCAAGGGGATAATTAACATTTTTTTGCCGAGCGCATTAATTTCGGCAACGGCGGAAGCACCGCCTCTTGTGATGACAATATCTGCTAAATCGTAATAATCTTCTATATTAGAAACATATTCAAACTGAAAATAATTTTTTGTTTTGTTATGCGACAAATTGTTTTTGCCTACAATATGGATAATATTAAATTTGCCCACTAAATTTGGCAAACTAGCTTCCACAGCTTTATTGATTGCAACTGCGCCCAAACTACCACCTAAAATTAGCAATGTTAATTTGCTGTCATCAAGGCTAAGTTCCTTAATAATTTTAGTTTTATCGCCATTAAAAATTTGCTCCCTAATTGGGTTTGGTAGGGTGTAATATCTTTTTTTTGCGCAATCAAACGGCGCAATAATTGCCTTTGCTTTTGGCGCAACAAGCTTGTTTGCAAGCCCCAAACTTTTGTCAGATTCGTGCACAATTATTGGTATTTTTAGTGATATGCCAGCCATAGCGGTGGGCAATGCGCAATATCCGCCTTTGCAAAAAATCAACTGTGGGTCAAGTTTTTTTAAAATAATTTTAGCCTCTTTAACCGCCTTAGACAGCTTTATTGGCAGTAAAAAATTTTTAAACAAATTGCCACGGTCAAATTTTACCACATCTGTGTAGTGATAATTGATGTTTAGTGGCTTTAAAATTGTGTTTTCCAATTTACTGTTTCCACCAATAAAGTGTATTTCATATTCATTTAAATATGGTAATAATGCAATAGCGGGCATAATGTGCCCAGCAGTTCCGCCACCTGTTATAATTATTTTTTTCATAATTCACCTACAAGTAGTATATTTAAAAAAAATAGTATTATGTTAAAAATTAAACTTGAATTATTTGGCAAAATGGTGTATTATACTATTGTGTGGAGGATATTATGAAAGAAATTAATTTTAAAGCATATAAAGATTATGAACTTAATTTGTGCATTTGGGATGATGTTAAAAATCCTAAAGGTGTTGTGCAAATTGTACACGGTATGGCAGAACATGTTAAAAGGTATGATGTTTTGGCAAAGTTTTTAAACCAAAATGGTTACATTTGTTTGGGCGATGACCACCGTGCTCACGGCGTTACCGCATTAAAACACGGCAAGCTTGGGCAAGTTACTGAAGATGGCGATTGCTTTAGCGATACTGTGCAAGATTTGGTTAAAATTACCGATTACGCAAAAGAAACTTACAAATTGCCCGTTGTTATTTTTGGGCATAGTTATGGCTCATTTTTGGTTCAACGCTATATTCAAATTACTTCTACCAAAGTTGCGGGCGCAATTATTTGCGGTTCGGCTTGTCAAAATATTTTTGCGCTAAAAATTGGCAGAGTTATTGCCAATATGCAACAAAAAATGTTTGGCAAAAACAAAGATGGTAAAATGTTGAATGGTATGGTTTTTGGCGCATACGATATTCCTTACAAAAAAGAAATTAAGCATTTTGGTTGGGTAACCAGCGACGCTCACGAAAGAGATATTTATTTGAAAGATGAAATGTGTGGATATGTTATGTCAATTGGCTTTTTTAGGTCGTTTTTCTATGGCTTAAAAAACCTTTACACTAACGAAAATCTTGCAAGTATTCGCAAAGATTTGCCTGTTTTGCTAATTAGTGGCGACAAAGACCCAGTTGGTGGCAAAGGCAAATTGGTTAACAAACTTTACGATGTTTACACTAAGTGGCTAAATAATGTTTCGATTAAACTTTATAAGGATAAACGCCACGAAATTATTAATGAAACCAACCGAAATGAAGTTTTGGGCGATATTTTAATTTATATTGAAAAATTAATTTAAGGCATTATTAAAAATAAATTTAATGCAGTATTAAAATTTAATTTAATGCATTACAATATTAAGAATTAATTTAACTAATTGCAATTTTTTAACCGCTAAGTATTATTAAATTGCTAAGCAACAAATCAGAGGCGGTTTTATTTAAAACATTTTGCGCATTTTGCCCTATGTCTTGCGTGTAATTTTGATTATTTTTGCCTTTTAACACAACAAGTTGTTTGTCGCAAGTGGCGCTAAAAAACATCTTTGTAGCAAGCGCATTTTCGCCATTAAACACTGCAAAAGAACCTTGAGGCAAGCAATCAATCAACTCTTTTTTGGTGTTATAAATGTTTTGCTCTGTCTTAAAAGTTTGCAAATGTTGCCTTCCTATCGCAGTAATTATAGCTATTGTTGGGTTAACCATATTGCACAATTCTTTAATATCGCCCACATTTTTTG
>JAVVTM010000080.1:0-7353 GCA_036653655.1 Clostridia bacterium
GTAATGCGCAATATTGCGGAGGATTAACTATGTTGGTTGCGCAAGCAAAATTTGCACGAGATATTTTTTTTGGCGCAGAAAATATTAACAATTATAATAAAAACGAAAATGAAGTTGACATTAATTTTATTGCTCACGATAACAATAAAAACTCAATTGAGGATAATATAATTAATGAAAAAACAGCAAATAATGTTAATGAAGTTAATGATAAAACAGCAAATAATGTTAATAAAATTTGCAACAATGCAGTAAATATTGATGACAATATAATTTTAGAAATTACTAAAAAACTAGAATTTTTAACAAAAAATATTGTGTTGATAGGTATGTCTTGTGTTGGCAAAACCACCATAGCAAAGGAACTTGCAAAGCAACTTGGCAGACAATTTATAGATACAGATGAGCAAATAGAGCAGTATGCAAAAAAAAGTATTGCGCAAATTTTTAATGATGATGGCGAAATAACTTTTAGAAAATATGAAGTTGAACAGTTGAAATATTTTGGCAAACAAAGCGGTTTGGTTTTGGCGGTTGGCGGTGGGGCGGTGCAAAGTTGCAACGCATATGAGTACCTTAAGCAAAACGCTACAATAGTTTGGGTAAAAAGAAAACAAGTTTTTATTGGTGGCGACCGACCTTTATTAAAAGATAAAAGCAATTACGCAACGCTACTAGAAAAAAGAAAACCAATTTACAAACTTTTTGCCGATTTTGAGGTGGATAACAACACAACTGTTGAGGAAACTGTCGAAAAAATAATTAATTTACTGCAAAATATGGCGTAATATTATCCTACTAAAAACAATTAAAACTCTATGTTAAAAAAATATTATTTAAACAAAAAAGCCTAACATATGTTAGGCTTTCGCTTTTTATTTAAGATGTTATTAGCATTAAAAACTCTATTTTTTGTAAGCATTAGCTAGTTTTGCAAAGGCTGGCATAGCATTTTTAATTTGTTGGGTTGTTACGCAATAAGCGATACGAGCATAGCCTTTTACGCCAAAATCATCACTTGGCACAATTAGCAAATCAAACTGTTTTGCTTTTTCGCAAAAAGCGTTGGCATCACTTTCCATTGCTTTTACAAACATATAAAATGCGCCATTTGGCTTTACACATTCAAACCCTAATTCGGTTAATCCGCTATAAAGTAAATCTCTATTTGTTTTGTATGTGGTAATATCCGAAGTTGCATCAACGCATTTTTCAATTACTTTTTGAAACAAACTTGGCGCGCAAACATAGCCCAACGCCCTACCTGCGCCACAAATTGCGTAATAAATATTGCGGTTATTTTCCATTTTATTTGATACTACAATGTAACCAATCCGTTCTCCCGGCAAGCTAAGCGATTTGCTGTAAGAGTAGCAAACGAAGGTATTTGGGTAATAATTTAGCAAATATGGCACGTTAACATCATCATAAACAATTTCTCTATAAGGTTCATCACTAATCAAAAATATAGGGTGGTTGTATTCTTTAGATTTTTCGGTTAGCACTTGACAAAGCCTTGCAATGGTTTGTTCACTGTAAACAACGCCTGATGGATTGTTTGGAGAATTGATAATAACGGCTTTAGTGTTTGCGTTAATCGCATTAATAAACTTGTCAAAATCAATTTGAAAATCGTTTTCTTTTGCAGGTATTACAACCAATTTGCCACCAGCAGATTGAGTAAAAACAGTGTATTCAGGGAAAAACGGAGCAAAAGTTATAAACTCATTATTGCCAGTATTTAGCGCACGCAAACAAATGCAAAGGCTTGCGGCAGCGCCAACGGTCATATACAAGTTATCACAAGTGATAGTTGTGCCAAAGCGCCTATTTATTGAATTCGCAATGGTTTTGCGCACACTTAAATCGCCTTGCGCCGAAGTGTAGCCGTGCACCAATTCGTTTTCGTTTAGGCAATCAATAATTGCTTGTTTAACGCAACTTGGAGCGGGTACATTTGGGTTGCCTAAGCTAAAATCAAAAACATTTTCCTTTCCAATTTCTGCAGAACGCTTTAAGCCAAACTCAAAAAGTTCTCTAATTACTGAACGGTTGCTACCTAATTTGTACATTTCGTGTGAATACATAACATTCTCCTATTTTTACAATATTAGTTTAGCATTACACAAAAATTTAGTCAACAATATTGGATAATACTTATTATTTTTAAAAAAAATAACATTTTGCCAAAAAAATAATTGAAAATGTAAAATATTTAGCTAATTTAGTTTTTAATTGCCTTAGAATATGTTAGAATTAAGATATATAAAAGTTTTTAAACGCAAAAAATTAATTTAATAAGTTGTTATATTGAGTTTGGAGGAATTATGAGCAAAAACAATAAAGAGATTAATGAAATTATACCTTTAAAAGAAAAAATATTTTATGGCGCGGGCGAGATTTTTGGAGGAGGTTCTTCTTCTTTAATTTCTATCACGCTTTTATTTTTTTTAAACACGATTGTTGGTATTTCTGCTTCGATTGCAGGCGCAATTATTATGATATCTAAGGCGTGGGACGCCGTTAGCGACCCGTTAATGGGTGTCATCAGCGATAATTGTCGCAGTAAAATGGGCAGAAGGCGTCCATTTATCATTTTGGGTGGCGTGCTTACTTTTATCGCTATGTTGATTTTATTTGCGCCTCTTAGCGCAAGCGCTCCAACTTGGTTAAAAATTAGCTACTTTGCTTTTGCCTACATATTTTATTGCACAGCAAGCACCGTTTCTCAAGTGCCTTATTGTTCGCTTAGCTCAGATATTTCGCCAAACGCTAAACAACGAAATTCTGCTAACTCAATAAAATTGGTTTTTTCTATGGCAAGCGCAGGCATTTGTTATTTAGTGCCAACACTTGTTTTAGAACAACTTAAAAATGGCAACATTACTTATTCGGTTTTTTACTTAATAATTGGCGTTGTTTTTGGCTTATATTTTGCAATACCACTAATTTTGGCAGGTATTTTTAGCAGAGAAAGAGTGGAATTTGATGTCAATCACAGGGCAACATTTAGTTTTAAAAATTACTCAACACCCTTTAAAGTTAAAAGTTTTAACTGGCATATGTTGATGTATGTTAGCGTGTTTTTGTGTATGGATATTGTTTTTGCATTGGTTGTTTATTTTGCAACAAATGTAATGTACGGCGTTACAATTTTTGGCAAAAAAATGAGTTCGCTTTTTATTCTTGCGCCTATGATGGTTATGATTGCAATTATGTTGCCAATAGTTTTAACTGCCGCTAAAAAGAAAAGTAAGCAATTTGCCTTGCGTTTTGCAATGCCTTGCTACATTTTAGGCGGTTTGCTACTTGCGTTTATGCCAACATCTTGGCCAAGTTGGTTAGTACCAATTTTTGCAATTATTATGGGCATAGGTTTTGCAGGGGCGCAAAGTATGCCGTGGATGATTTTCCCCGATACAGTTGACGTTGCGGAACTTGGCACAGGCACAAGAGATTCGGCAAGCTTTAGCGGAGTTATGACTTTTACTCGCAAAATGAGCAACGCTGTTGGCATTGGGTTGGTTGGTTTAACGCTAGATTTGGCTGGTCAAGTTAAAGATTCTGTTACAAACAAACCTTTTGATAATCAACCAAGTTCAGTTTTGTGGGCAATTCGTATTGTAATGGCGGTAGCTATTGTTGTGTTAATTAGTTTGGCGTTTTTTGCCTCATTAAAATATCGTGTTACCGATACAAAAATGAAGCGAGTTAAATATTTTAACGATATGCACCGTGAGGGTAAAGATGGCGAGCTTAGCGAAGATGAGTGGAACGAGAAAATTGATTTAGTAGCTGAACTTTACAGCGTTCCTCAAAGCAAAATTTTAGTTAAAAACACAACGCCAGTTGTCGTAGAAAACGAGATTGTCGATTAGGTTTAGTTTTAATTTAATTAATTGGTTGCAGATTTGTCTTTAGTTTAATATATTATTAAGGCGTTATTTATAAAAAACTGTCGTAAATAATTTAAATTGTAATATTTATTAAAAATTATTGCACAATAAAATATATCTAGGAGATTTTATGAGCGAAAATATTGAAATTTTAAAACCTAAAAAAATAGTTAATCAAGGCATAAAACCACAGCTTGTTGATGGCTATTACACCTTTACTAAAACGGAAAAAGATTTTAAAATTTTGCAATTAACAGATATTCATATTGGCGCAGGCTTTATGTCGCACGAAAGCGATAAACTTGCAATTAACGCAATTATTAGAGTTGTTGAAGATGTAAAACCAGATTTTATTATTTTAACGGGCGACAATGTTTATCCAGTGCCAATACATTCTGGCGCAATTAACAACAAAAAAGAAAGCAAATTAATTGGCGAGTTGTTTGAAGGTTTTGGCGTGCCTTGGACACTTGTTTTTGGCAATCACGATACCGAACCATTTGCAATGCATAGCAAACAAGAAATTGCCGAATATTATGAAAGTTTGCCTAACTGCATTTTTACAAAAGGCGCTAAAGGCATTTCTGGCGTGGGCAATAATGTTATAAAAATTAACAATCCTGATGGCAGTTTGGATATTGCTTTAATGTTAATTGATAGCAATATGTATGTTACAAAAAGCTTTTTTAGCGGTTTTGACAATATTCACGATGACCAAATTGCTTGGTATAAAAACGAAATTGCAAAGTTGAGCAAAAACAAAAATCAAGTTGCGCCGTCGCTTGCGTTTTTTCATATTCCTGTTAATGAGTTTAAAGAAGCGTGGCGAAAATATGTGCGCGCGCCAAAAGAAAGTGGCGTAGTTTACCATTTTGGCGAGGTTGGCGAAAAGAATGATTATTTTGGCGTTCCAAAAATAGCAGGCAATTTTTTTGAGGAAATGGTTAAATTGGGCAGTACAAAAGGTATGTTTTGTGGGCACGACCACTTAAATAATGTGTCTATAACTTACAAAGGTATTCGTTTAACCTACGGGCTTAGCATAGATTTTTTGGCGTATCGTAAAATTAAAAAATGGAAAACTCAACGAGGTGGCACTGTCATTAGCATTAAAGATAATGCCCAATTTGATATTAAACATAGATATTTGATTGATGTTGAAGGCAAAAATTATTTGCTTATTAAATAATTTTAATCAATTTTGTAAATAATTGAATACAAATTTTATATTATTGTAAATAATTGAATACAAATTTTATATTATTGTAAATAATTGAAAATAAATTTTTACAATTTAATAAATTATGTAAAAAACACTTTACTTCTTTAGCGTGATAAAGTATAATAACAATATTAAATTTTGTGAGGGATAAAAATGAAAAAGATTTTACTTACTTTAACAGTATTAGTTATTTGCCTATCATGCGTGCTAGGCTTTGCAGGTTGCAATAAAAAAACCGATTGGGATTATATCAATTCTAATGGCGAATTAGTTGTTGGCTACACCGTATTTGCGCCAATATCATATGTTGATGTTAAAACAAATGAACTTATTGGTTTTGATGTGGAATTAGCAAAGGAAGTTGGCAAAAAGTTGGGTGTTAAAGTTACTTTCCAAGAAATAGAGTGGGATCAAAAAATTAATGAAATCAATTCTAAAACAATAGATTGCATTTGGAATGGTATGACTATTACCGAGGATATTAAAAAGAATTTAGAAGTTAGCGATGCATATTTGCTTAATAAACAAGTTGCAATCGTTGCAAAAAATAGTACAATTAAAACTTTAGAAGATTTAAAAACTAAAGCAATTGGCGCAGAAGCTGGTTCTGCTGGCGCATTGTGCATAGAAAATAATGAGGTTTTAAAGGGTATTACTTTTACAAAAGTTGCAAAACAAATGAATCTTTTAACAGAGTTAAAAGCTGGTTCTCTTGATGCTGGCGTTATGGATTCTATAATGGCGGGTTATTATTTACTTGACGAAAATTATAAAGATTTTAAAATTTTAGAAAATGTTGATTTTGCAAAAGAGGAATATGGCATTGGTTTTAGAAAGGGCGATGTTGTATTAACTAAAAAAGTTAATGATGCAATTGCAGAGCTTAAAGCTGAAGGTAAAGTTTTAGAAATTGCTAAAAAATACAACCTTGAGAGTTCTTTAAAATAATGAGTTTTGGCACAATATTTTTAAAATTACTTGATGGCTTTGGCACATCGGTTATGATATTTTTTGTAACATTGCTTTTGGCATTACCTTTAGGCTTGCTTGTGTCGTTTGGCAGTGGCTCAAAAAATAAGTATATTAGCGCAATATTTAAGTTTTTTGTGTGGATAATTAGGGGCACGCCTTTAATGCTACAAATTATGGTTATATTTTTCGCTCCCGGGCTTGTTTTTCATATACCGATGAAGCCAATTATGGTTGGAATATTAAAAATTGACCCAAGAATTATTGCTGTTTTAGTTGCCTTTATTATCAACTATTCGGCGTATTTTAGCGAAATTTTTAGAGGTGGAATTGCTAGCATTAGCAAGGGACAATTAGAAGCAGGGCAAGTGTTGGGCATAAATCAAAAGCAAATTTTTAATAAAATTATCTTTTTACAGGTTGTAAAAAGGATTTTACCGCCAATGAGCAACGAAATTATCACTTTAGTTAAAGATACTTCTTTAGCAAAAGTTGTAGCCGTTAGCGAATTAATTTTTGTCGCAGGCGAAATTACAGCGGTTACAGGCAAGGTTTGGCCGTTGTTTTTTACCGGCATATTCTATTTGATATTTTGTGGTGGTTTAACTGTCTTATTCAATTATTTAGAAAAGAAACTATCATATTTTAGGGGGTAAAATGGCATTTTTAGAAGTTAAAAATATTTATAAAGATTTTGATAATACAGAAGTTTTAAAAGGCATAAGTTTTAGTGTTGAAAAGGGCGAAGTTGTTGCTATAATTGGCAGTTCCGGCAGTGGTAAAACCACGCTTTTAAGGTGCTTAAATTTTTTGGAGCGCCCAGAGCAAGGCGAGATTTTTGTTAATGGCAAATTGATTTTTAACGCATTAGAAAAGGAAAGCAAAGGCGAAGAAATGCGTGAAAAACGCTTGCATTTTGGTTTGGTTTTTCAGTCCTTCAACCTATTTCCTCATTACTCAGTTAAAGGGAATATCGAGCTAGCAAGCAAATTAAAGTTGAAAGATGACCTTAAACAGGTTAAAAAACAGCTTAAAAGCGATGTTAAAAACAAAAAAATTAATATAATTGAATTAAAAGAAACGCTATCAGCTTTAAAAAAAGAGCAACTTGATTTTTTAGATACGCAGGCGATGAAGTTACTTAAAAAAGTTGGGCTAGAGAGCAAAGTGGCGGCTTATCCGTGCGAGCTTTCGGGCGGACAACAACAGCGTGTTGCAATTGCAAGAGCGCTTGCCTTAAACCCAGATATTTTGTGTTTTGATGAG
>JAVVTM010000081.1:0-7261 GCA_036653655.1 Clostridia bacterium
CGCCTAAAACAAGCTTTCTGCCATCTACAAGCTGATGAGTGTCAAAGCCAATGCCAAAAGAAATGTTGTTTGGTTTAAACAAATTTAAATCTTCTTTTGTGGTAATTTTTTTGTTACAAACATCGCCCTCAAACAAGTGGATTTTGCCAATATATTTTTCATAAACGGAGCAATCATCGGTAAAAACATCGTTTTCGCTAATGCTTGCGTAGGCTTTTAATAAGCTTGTTTTTTCAAACCCTTGAGGCGTTTGAATGTTGACATAATTTTTGCGATTTGGCGTGCAAACAACGTTATTATTTTCATCAATTTGCTTAATAGAATCGACAAGAGGGACAAAAGCAGCACAAGCGTTAAATTTTTGAGCGCAAGCGATGCAATTTTGTATAATTTGTGTAGTAACAAAAGGGCGCGCGCCATCGTGAATTAAAACATATTTGCATGCGTTATCAAGGCAGGCAAGCCCGTTTTTAATTGATAAAGTGCGAGTATCGCCACCCAAACATAATTGTATTGGTTTTGTTGTTGCAAGCGTAGTGATAATTGAGTTAATTGTGTTATAATCAAGAGAGTTGCATGTGATGATAATTTTACTAATATCATCAATGGCTAAAAACGGTTGCAATGTTTTTTGAAGCAGTGTAACATTGCCAATATTATAAAGAATTTTGTTTTTGCCGAGCCCGCAACGCAACCCAGCGCCTGCGCAAGTGATGATTGCGTTAACCATTGCTAATTACCTCAAACATTTGCTCAGTTTCATCTTTTTTTGGAGCGGTAAAAATTTGAAGCACTTTAAAGCTAACAGTTTTGTCGCCAAAATTTATGCTAATAACATCGCCAATTTTAACTTCTGCGCCTGCCTTTGCAACTTTACTATTTATTGCAACACGGCCATTATCGCAAGCGTCATTTGCGATGGTACGGCGTTTAATAATCCTTGATACTTTTAAAAATTTGTCTAATCTCATAAATCACCATAAAAATTATAACACATTAAGCAATAGTAGTCAATAACCGAATTACAAATAAACCACAAGCAAAACAAATTGAAAAGATGTGGAGCGCTCAAGTTTTAACCGCAAAAACAGCGCAGGCAAAATAAAAAAGTGTGTTGTTAAAAAATACACAGATATGCTAAAACAAATAACACACGCACAAGCGCTATATAAATAAAAATAAGTATAAATAAATATGCGTTAAAATAAAATAAAATTTAAATGTGCGTGAGTTTGCTTGACTAGCAAAAATCTATATTGTATAATACAAAATGCATTATTATGAATAAGTTCACTCAAATTACCCTAAAAATTGCTATGTTTTTGGGGGTGGGGGTGCGTTGAATAATAAACAAGATTATTGTATATAGCAAATTTATATTAAGGAGAGTGTAAAATGTCTCAAAACATTCACAAAGTTAAGTATGGTAAGGTAGAGCGTTATAGTTTTTCTAAAATTAAAGAAACGTTAGTGCCACCATATTTTATTTCGTTGCAAAAAGAGTCTTTTGCAAATTTTTTGGAGCATGGCATTAAGGAAGTATTGGACGATTTTTCGCCAATCAAAGATTTTTCTGGGAGAATGGAATTGCATTTTCTTGGTTATTCCTTTGAAGGTACTCCTAAGTACGATGTGAAAGAATGCAAGGACCGAGATGCGACATACGCATTACCATTAAAGGTAAAGATTAGATTAGTTAGAGATAACGGTGAGATTTCTGATACGGAAGTATTTATGGGCGAGTTTCCTATAATGACTGAAAACGGTTCATTTATTGTTAACGGCGCAGAAAGAGTTATCGTAAGCCAATTAGTAAGAAGCCCAAGTGTCTATTGTGATAAGACGGTGGACAAATCTGGCTTAGAAAAATTTGAGGCAACAGTTATTCCTAATAGGGGCGCATGGCTAGAATTTAAGCAAGACGCTAGCGATATTTTGTGGGTAAACGTTGATAGAAACCGTAAGATTACAGCAACCACATTATTAAGAGCGTTAGGTTTTGGCTCAGATGAAGAATTGAGACACTTATTTAATAACAACCGTATTATTGAAAATACGATTAAAAAGGACACCGCTAAAAATTGCGACCAAGCTAAAAAAGAACTATACAATGTTTTAAGGAAAGGCGAGGTTATTACAGAAGAAGCAGTTGACAAACTTATTGAAAACTTGTTTTTTGATGCAAGAAAGTATGATTTAGCACGAGTAGGCAGATATAAATTTAACAAGAAATTGGCTATTGCAACACGTATTGCGGGCAATTTACTTGCAGAAGATATTGTTACGCAAGAGGGCGAAATTCTTGCAAAAGCAGGCGACACATTAACAGAGGAGCAAGCAATTGCCGTACAAAATGCAGGTGTCAATGTTGTTATGCTTGAAAGTTACACTGGCGAAGTTGTTAAGGTTATTGGCAATAATACCGTAGATTTGGCTTGCTTTATTGATTGCAATCCAAGGGATATTGGCATTTTAGAAAAAGTGTACTATCCAACTCTAAAAGAAATTATTGACAAGTCAACCGATATGGAAAACTTGAAAGAAACAATAAAAGCAAGAAAAGATGATTTAGTACTTAACCACATTACTCTTGATGATATTATTGGCACAGTTAGCTATGTTTTAGGTTTGGTTGCCGGTTTTGGCAATGTTGATAATATTGACCACTTAAGCAATCGTAGAGTAAGAGCAGTGGGCGAATTGTTACAAAACCAATTTAGAGTGGGTATGTCAAGGTTGGAGCGTGTTATCCGTGAGAGAATGACAGTTATTCAACAGGGCGACCAAAAAATTGAGCCACAATCTTTAATTAATATTAAACCAGTTACTGGCGTTATTAAAGAGTTTTTCTGTTCTTCACAGTTGTCTCAATTTATGGACCACTACAACCCAATTTCTGAATTGACTCACAAAAGAAAGCTTAGCGCACTAGGCCCTGGCGGTTTGAACAGAGAAAGAGCGGGCTTTGAAGTTCGAGACGTTCACCACTCACACTATGGTCGTATGTGCCCAATAGAAACCCCAGAAGGACAAAACATTGGTTTGATTTCTTCTTTGGCAACTTTTGCAAAAGTTAATGAGTATGGATTTATTGAATCTCCTTATCGTAAAGTTGATAAAGCGACAGGCGTTGTAACTGATGTTATCGAATATTTGCAAGCAGATGAAGAAGATAAATATGTAGTTGCGCAAGCAAACGCTCCACTTGACGCTAGCAATCGTTTTGCTAACGCTCGTGTTACTTGTCGTATTAAAGAAGATATTAGAGAGGTAGATTCTTCTAGAGTTGATTATATGGACGTATCTCCAAAACAATTGGTTTCTGTTGCATCTGCATTGATACCATTTTTGGAAAACGATGATACATCTCGTGCGTTGATGGGTTCTAACATGCAACGACAAGCTGTGCCATTGATTAAACCAGAAGCTCCAATTATCGCAACAGGCATTGAGTACAAAATTGCTTATGATAGTGGCGTTATGATATTGGCTAAGCACGATGGTGTTGTTTCTTATATTTCTGGCGATAAAATTATTGTTACTTGCGAAGATGGCAAAGAAGATGTTTATTTGTTAAGAAAGTTTGAAAGAAGTAACCAAGGCACTTGTATCAACCAAAAAACAATAGTAAAGCACGGCGATGTGGTTAAAACAGGCGATATTTTAGCAGATGGCCCTTCAACCGATAGTGGCGAGTTAGCGTTAGGCAGAAATGTGCTAATTGGCTTTATGTCTTGGGAAGGTTACAACTATGAGGACGCTGTTTTACTTAGCGAAGATTTAGTTAAAGATGATGTTTACACATCTATCCATATTGAAGAATACGAAATTGAGGCAAGAGATACAAAGTTGGGCGAAGAAATTATCACTCGTGATATTCCTAACCTAGGCGATGATGTTTTGCGTAACCTTGATGAAGATGGTATTATCCGTATTGGCGCAGAAGTTCACTCTGGCGATATTCTTGTTGGCAAGGTTTCTCCTAAGGGCGAAACAGAATTAACCCCAGAAGAAAGATTGTTGCGCGCAATATTCGGCGAAAAAGCAAGAGAAGTTAGGGATACATCATTGCGTTTACCTCACGGCGAAAGCGGTATTGTAGTTGATATTAAAATATTTACTCGTGCAAACAAAGATGAATTATCTCCTGGTGTTAACAAGCTTGTTCGTGTTTATATCGCTCAAAAAAGAAAGATATCTGTTGGCGACAAAATGGCAGGCAGACACGGAAATAAGGGTGTTGTTTCAAGAGTATTACCTAAAGAAGATATGCCATTTATGGCAGATGGTACTCCATTACAAATTGTGTTAAACCCACTAGGCGTGCCTTCTCGTATGAATATTGGACAAGTATTAGAAGTTCACTTAGGCTTTATTTGCAAGCTATTGGGCTGGAAAATTGAAACTCCAGTTTTTGATGGCGCAACCGAGTTGGATATTCAAGATTTGTTTGTGCAAAATGGTTTGCCAAATGATGGCAAGGTAGAGTTGTACGATGGCAGAACGGGCGAAAAGTTTGAAAACCGTGTTACTGTTGGATATATGTATTACTTAAAACTTATCCACTTAGTTGATGACAAAATGCACGCAAGGTCTACTGGCCCTTATAGCTTAGTTACACAACAACCATTGGGTGGTAAAGCTCAATTTGGTGGTCAACGTTTTGGAGAAATGGAGGTTTGGGCGCTAGAAGCATACGGCGCAGCTAACATTTTGCAAGAGATTTTAACTGTAAAATCTGATGACGTTGTGGGCAGAGTTAAAGCTTATGAATCAATAGTTAAAGGCACTAGCATTGCAGAACCGGGCATTCCTGAATCATTTAAGGTTCTTATTAAGGAATTCCAAAGTTTGGCATTAGATGTTAAGGTATTAACTGAAGATAAAGAAGAAATTGCATTTAAAGAACTTGATGGCGATGTTGGTCTTGATATTAATGAGAAAGAACACGAACTTAACGAAGTTAGCGTAGACTTTAACTTTGAAGATGAAGCTCTTTCTGAATTGACTGAAAGCGATACAATTAGTAATGTGTTTGGCTTAGATGATACTCTAGATAGCGGTGATGATGAAGATATAGATTACAACAAGGCTATCTTTGGCGATTTGTCAAATGATAAAGAATAATAGGAGGCTAAAATATGTTTGAATTAAATAATTTTGATTCTATCCAAATAGGAGTAGCATCTCCAGAAAAGATAAGAGCTTGGTCGCACGGCGAAGTTACCAAATCTGAAACCATAAATTACAGAACACAAAAACCAGAAAAAGATGGTTTGTTTTGTGAGAAAATTTTTGGACCTACAAAAGATTGGGAGTGCCATTGTGGAAAATATAAAAGGATTCGTTATAAAGGTGTTGTTTGCGATAAATGTGGCGTAGAAGTTACATCATCAAAAGTAAGGCGTGAACGTATGGGACACATCGAATTGGCTGCGCCAGTAACACACATTTGGTATTTGCGTGGTGTGCCTTCTCGTATTAGCGTTGCACTTGATTTATCAATTAAAGATGTTGAATCTGTTGTATATTTTGTTAAATATGTAGTAACCGACCCGGGCAAATCAAACTTTACTAAAAAACAAATTATTGATGAATCTCAATTTTATGAAGCAGAAGAAATGTTTGGTTTTGGTTCTTTTACAGCAGAAATGGGTGCAGAAGCTATTAAAAAGCTATTAGAAGAAATTGATGTTGAAAAAGAAGCAGCTGAACTTAAAGAAACTGTTATCTTAGCTACTGGTCAACGCAAAATTAAGGCTGTAAAAAGATACGATTTGATTGAATCTTTCCACACAAGTGGCAATCGCCCAGAATGGATGATTTTAGATGTGCTACCTGTTTTGCCTCCAGATTTAAGACCAATGGTTCAACTTGATGGCGGTAGATATGCCACATCAGATTTAAATGATTTATACAGGAGAGTTATTAATCGTAACAATCGTCTTAAAAAGATTATTGAGTTGGGCGCTCCAGAAATTATTATTCACAACGAAAAGAGAATGCTACAAGAGGCTGTTGACGCTTTAATCGATAACGGTCGAAGAAGTAAACCAGTAACAGGCGCAAGCAACAGAGAACTAAAATCGTTGTCTGCAATGTTAAAGGGTAAACAAGGTCGTTTCCGTCAAAACTTGCTTGGCAAGCGTGTAGATTACTCTGGTCGTTCTGTAATTGTAGTTGGCCCAGAATTAAAAATGTACCAATGCGGTTTGCCAAAAGCTATGGCGTTAGAATTGTTTAAGCCATTTGTTATGCGCAAACTTGTAGAATTGGGACATTGTCAAAATATTAAAAGCAGTAAAAGAATGATAGAACAAGGCAAAAACGTTGTTTGGGATATTCTTGAAAATGTAATTAAGGATCACCCAGTTTTGTTAAACCGTGCTCCTACATTGCACAGGCTAGGTATTCAAGCGTTTGAACCAGTTTTGGTTGAAGGCAAAGCTATTAAATTGCACCCACTTGCTTGTGGCGCATTTAACGCCGATTTTGACGGCGACCAAATGGCTGTGCACATTCCACTATCAATAGAAGCTCAAGCAGAAGCAAGGATTTTAATGCTTGCAACAAACAACATCTTAAAGCTTTCTGATGGTCGTCCAGTTGTATCTCCTACTCAAGATATGGTTATTGGTTGTTACTATTTAACCATAGATAAAGAGGGCGCAAAAGGCGAAGGCAGGGTGTTTAAAGATGATGAAGAAGCTTTAATGGCTTATCAATTAAAAGAAATTGAACTTCAAACTGCAATAAAAGTAAGAAGACAACGTGTAATTGACGGCGTTTTGTACAGCAAACGCTTAGATACAACTGTTGGCAGAATTATTTTTAACACAGCAATTCCTCAAGATATTCACTTAACTGAGCGTAATGTTCCAGAGGATCAACTAGATTTGGAAGTTAACTATCTTGTTGATAAAAAGCAATTGTCAAAGATTGTTGATGTTTGCTTTAAATATAAAGGCGCAACCGAAACCGCTACAATGTTGGATAATGTTAAGCGTTTAGGTTACAAATATTCTACTATTGGCGCAATTACAGCAAGCGTATTTGATATGACATTGCCACCAGCTAAAAAAGTTATTGTTAAAGAAACTGAAGCTAAAGCGTTGGAAATTGAAAAACAATTTAGGCGTGGAAGAATGACCGAGCAAGGTCGTTATCAACAAACAATTAAAATTTGGCAAGAGGCAAAAGAAAGGGTAGACAAAGAGTTGGTTGGCGGATTGGGCAAGTTTAACCCAATTTGGATGATGGC
>JAVVTM010000082.1:0-7039 GCA_036653655.1 Clostridia bacterium
AATTGCGCACGAAGTTGGCGCAAATTATTACGAAGTGTTGTGTAGTGATATTGTTAGCAAATGGTTTGGCGAGGCAGAAAAAAACATTAAAAATTTGTTCGAAACGGCTCGCTCAAATAAGCGTGCAGTTATATTTTTTGATGAGTTTGAAGCTATTGGCGTAAAAAGAGGAAGTGATTCTTCTGCAATGAACCGTATTGTGCCCGAGCTTTTAGCGCAAATGCAAGGCTTTAAAGAAAGTGATAGCTTGTTGTTGGTTGTTGCCGCAACCAATCGCCCGTGGGATATTGACAGCGCATTATTGCGTCCGGGGCGTTTTAACGAGTTGCTTTACATTCCGTTGCCCGATTATGAATCAAGGTTGTTTATGGTTAATAAGTCTTTAAAGGGTATACCTTTTGAGGGTATTAACGCACAAGAAATAGCAAAAAACTGCAAGGGTTTTAACGGCGCAGATATTGTTGAGTTTTGTGAAAGATTAAAGCTTAAATCATTAGAAAAAGCTATCGCAAAAAAATCAAGTATAATAATACCAATAACATTGCAGGATTATCTTGAAGTTGCAAACACAGCAAAGTCATCTGTTTCGGCTGAAGATATTAAAAATTTGGAAAAGTTTGAAGCTAACCGAAATTAAGTTAAAAAATAAAAGGTAAAAAGGAGTTTGTATGAAAAGTTTAAAAGAAAAGAAAAGCGAAAAAGCAGAACAAATAGAAATCTCACAAAGAATGGCTGAGAGAAAAAAACAAAAAGCAATTGTAGACATGAAAAAAGGAATGGATGCGCGTGAGAAGGAGTTAAAAGCTACCATTGCCAAAAATGTCGCTATGGCAAAAGAAGCTGTTGCCGCTGGCATCCCAAAAGTGGTTGACACTGCAAAAAGTAGGATAATTACCGCAAAAAAACAACTTGATGATGCGATAGGTATGCGATTTTATGTGGAGGACATACTTATGCAACAAGATGAAATTGAGCAACAAAACAAATTTTTAAAGGTTGTGGAACTGATATCTACCGATATTATAAATTATAAGCCAGAAGATGTTTTGGGCATTAAAATTCGGTTAGAAAAGGCAAGTTCAAAATTAGCTGGGTCAAAAGAAAATTTTGATAACATAATGACCGACACTCAAATTAGTCCTTATGCCGAGGATAGTTCTAATAAAGAATATGACGCATACGCCAACGCTCTTATTTATGGCAACTCAACATCACCTGCAATTGGCGAAGAAAATTTAGATGCATCCCTTGCGGCGATGAAAAAAAAGATAGACCAAATGTAAAGTTTTAATTTTCAAAATAAATATTAAAAAAATGAGGTAAATTAATGGCAAGTATTTCTGATACTAAAATTATAATAAACGGATACATTTCAAAGGCATCCTTGTTAATTGGCAAGAATAATATTTCTGAGGCAAAGCCTTTGCTCATGTCAGCCCTTAATCTAACTTATGAATTAGCAAAAATAACATGTGGTTTAGAACAGAGAAATTTTGTTAATTTGGGAACAAAGTTAAATGAGATGATTAAAAATTTAGAAAAAAAAGAAGCGCAAAATATCAACGGCACTTTTGCTAATATTGTACCTAATTACAAAGATTTTAATAAAAATACAAACATCACAACAACAGATGATTCTATTTTACAAGACAATTTAACATTGAAAAATGGCAACGCTAATATAAATGTAAAAGATGTGTGTGATATTGATTCAGCAAAGGCGTGTGATATTAAATCATTAGAAAATGAAAGTAATGACGAACCCAACACAGCCAAAATTGTTGAAGTGCCAAAAAAAGAAATTTACAATACAATAGCAACCAATAAAAATAGCGATGAGGAAATAAAAAAGCCAAGCGCAATAAAAGAGGAAGTTGAAATTGAATTAGCGCAGACACAAATATTTATATATCCAAATGAACCAATAGAAATTGAATTTTTTTTGAATAAAAGATACAATGATATTTTTGTAGAAATAGCAGGTGTTAAATACACATGTGAAAACCATATAAAAAATTGGGTTTGCAAAAGCATTACAAATGTTGTGGCAGGCGAATATGAAGTTACAGTTAGTGATGTGAGAGGTAAGATAGCTTCGTTTAAAATAATTTTGGATATGGGGTTTGCAAATAATGATTTAGGAATATAGGGGTGATAAGATGAATACAAAAATGATGCAATATTTTAGCCGAATGGCAGTAAAAAAAGGTAATGCTCAAAATTTATTTTCTAACAGTGTGCCATCTTTTATAAGAGATTGGTTTTTAGCAAAAAATACTGATGCTAATGGCAATGTTAACACTGAATTTATTTCAAAACAAATTGCAGAAATAATGCCAGAACCTGAAAAATTGAATGGAATTTTAAATAGTATTAATAGTGGTGGCACCGAAAAAATTTTAACACGCATTAAAATTTGTGTTGATATTTCAAAAAACATCTACACATTTGAGTTGCCAGATTATAATATTAAAAATGATAAAACCATAATCCCAATGCAAGTTTGGAATGCGCACAAAGATGAATTATTGCAGACTACGGAGTCATTTTGGGGTGTTGTTGAATTGTCAATTTATAATTCTGTTGAAAACAAAAAACCTGTTCGCAAAATAGCTCTTAGCGATTTTACAAGTTTTAATCCATTTAAGATAGATTTAAATTATTATGTTAAAGCACGAAGCAATTACACTGTTGATGAGTGGCTTGATATATTAATTGGCGCAATAGATTTTAACCCAGAAGGCTTTGACAATGAAAAACAAAAACTCACAATTATGTACAGATTGATACCATTTGTGCAAGAAAGGGTTAATCTTGTCGAATTAGCGCCCAAAGGCACGGCTAAATCATATGTATATTCAAAAATAAGCAAAAAAGCTTGGTCGGTTACTGGTGGCTCAATGACACGCGCTAAAATGTTTTACGATTTAAGCAAAAAAAGTTTTGGATTAGCTGCATATTATGATGTAATTGCGTTTGATGAAATTGCCTCAATGACTTTTACTGATAAGGATATGCAAGGCGCTTTAAAAAACTATCTTGAATATGGCACTTTTAGCGTAGGAAATGCAACTGGGACAGGAACGGCAGGGTTGGTTTTGCTTGGCAATATTGCTGAAAGCCAGATGAATTCAGAATGTAATATGTTTGATTCATTGCCAAACATGTTTAAAGATTCTGCGCTTATCGACCGTTTTCATGGCTTTATTAGAGGTTGGGACGCCAAAAGAATGGAAGAAAATATGAAGATGAATGATTGGGCTTTAAGCAGCGAGTATTTTGCCGAAATTATGCATGCATTGAGAAGTAAAACTGTTTATTCTGATGTTGTTGACAATTTATTAATTATACCAACCACAGCGGATACAAGAGATACAACTGCAATTAAACGAATAACAACAGCGTTGATAAAATTGCTATTTCCGCATTGGACAAGGGTGGAACTTGTTGACAAGGAACTGCTTGAAAAGTACTGTGTTATTCCAGCAATACAAATGAGAGAAACAATAAGAGGTCAAATGGCGCTTATTGATACTGAGTTTAGAGGCAAAACTGTGCCTACTATCCAAATAAAAAAAGACTAAATTTAATAAGGTGGTTGAGTTAGCAAAAATACAAAGTTCTCTAGTAACAAAACCAAAGCGAGCGACTAAACTCAAGTGTAGAAGATAATCATTTACATCAAGAATGAGCGATTAAATCAAACAACCTTTAAAACTTAATTTATAGTATTTACAAAAAAATCTTTAACAATCGTTAAAGATTTTTTGTTTGTCAATTGGCAATTTACCACAACGAATTGAGTATGCGATATAATAAAAGAATAAAGGAGATAAAAATGAAAATATTATTAAACATTACAATTTTACTTTGTAGCATTATAGCGGTAATAGCAATTTCTTCAGTTGTATATTTTGAAAATGTTTTAGATATTTTATCTAAAATTGGTGTTTCAGCAAAGTGGATATCAAAAGAATTTTTTTTAGCGGTAGGATGTGGTAGCGCAACTATTACAAGCATATTGTTTTTATTAAAAAGAAACAAGATAGTAAAACTTATAGGCGCAATAATCAATATAGCAATTTTGGCGGGAATAATTTTGGCTTTAACTACGCCATTATTTTAAAAGATTAACAAAGGAGGATAACAAATGCAAAATGAAAATGAAAATACGGGGTTAACGGTTAATTCTTTGCTTGAGAATGGCGGCGTTATTTTACTAAATGGCGAAATAAACGGTGGGTCAGCGCAGGTTGTAGTATGTCAATTGTTATATCTCGCTAATAAATATCCTAAAAGACCAATACAAATGTTTATAAATTCACCGGGTGGCGAAGTTTGCGCTGGTATGGCAATTTATGATGCAATAAATTATGTTAAGGTTGAAGTGCAAACCATCGCAATAGGAATGGCTGCATCAATGGCTGCGCTTTTGTTATCTTCAGGAACACGAAAAAAAAGATGCGCTTTGCCAAACACTGAAATAACAATACATCAGCCATTAGGCGGAGCAAGCGGACAAGCATCAGATATAATCATTGCAGCAAAACACATCGAGAATACAAAAAACAGATTAAATATGATTATGGCAAAAAACACAGGCAAAAGTGTTGAACAAATAAGTATAGATACAGATAGAGACAATACAATGCTTGCGGATGATGCGCTAAAATATGGTCTTATTGATGAAGTAATTGAGACTATGCCAAAGGCTTGGATGGAGGGCTAATTATGTACAACAAACTACAAGAATTATTTTTAATCAAATTTTTTGAAATGGATGCTATTGTGGGCAAAGTTGCAATAAATAAAAGGGAACTATTTATGTCTTTAGCAAGCGTATACTGTATTTTTAATGATAATTTATTAAACAAATTGTACAACGAAGTAACAAGCGAGGATATTTTTGAAATTAACACACTAAACGAATACAATAGGACAATGCGAGTTTTAGATTATAATAAAAGGTTTGATAAAAAAGTTTTTATTGATGACACTACCCTTCAAATATTAAATTGTAAAGGGCTAGCCTTAAAACAAATTAATAGAATTCAAGAGTCCTGTATGGCAGTTTCAAGTGTTAGTCATATATGGTCAATTTTGGCAGAAGGTATTGAAAAAAAAGAAATTTGTATGTTTAATGTGGCTGCATTTATGCAGTGTGAAGGCTTTTGCGTAAATAGAAACATACAAAACGGATTAAATTTAGCTTGGAAATGCGCAAAATGGAACAACATCGACGGGCTACTTATAATGC
This sequence comes from Clostridia bacterium, assembly GCA_036653655.1. Lineage (GTDB taxonomy): Bacteria > Bacillota > Clostridia > Christensenellales > UBA3700 > JAVVTM01. Next base: position 5,258 of record JAVVTM010000082.1, read on the forward strand.
TTAAATACGATAAAAATAATACACAAAAATATCTTGAAATGTTAAACACAATTGTACAAAATGAAATGATATTTGATGCATTTAATACTGTTTTTGATTTTTATGCAGAGGGAAAGTGTATTGATAAAGACGAAAACACTAATTTAATGTCAGGTTATTTTAGACAGTGTGAATCTTCAAAAGAAATTTATAACGAGGCAGTAGCAAGAATGATTTTTTCTAAGGTTCTTTTGATACAGGATAAGAAAAACATAATTTTTTCTGAAAATCAAGAACTAATTGTACAACTAAATGAATTGCCATTAAATAGCGTATTTGCAGAGCATCCACCGGCGCCAATAAAAGAGTTGTCTTCAATTTTAAAATTAGAAAGAAAAGATGAAGTTGAAGAACTTGAAATTTGTTTGAATGAACAAAAAAATGAAATTAAAGCTAAACCACTTTTGTTAATATGTGAAGATAAGTTTGTTTTAGAAGAATACGAAAGTGCTTTTACAAAATGCTACGACAAGGACATTCCAATAAAAAAAGTTAGCGCTAAAAGTTTAACAAATTTGGATATTGCGCCATCAAAAAATAATTTTGTCATAGAAACCTTGACAAAAACAAAATCTTTAAGCGCCATTTTTATTATTGAAGACATAGAAAAGCTTACAGAAAATTTTGTTAACGATTTAACATTATTATTACAGCGAGAAAGCAAGTTTCAATATAAATTAGAAGAGTTAAAAATCACAATAAATTTACAAAACTGCGTATTTATTTTGCTTGCGAATAAAGAAAATGTAGATAATAAAATAAAATTATTGTGTCATGAAATTAGCGTGGGCAAGCTAGCAGAAACAGAAAAAAACTTGATGGTAAACTCCTACATAGAGTTATCAAAAGAGCAATACAAATGCAATAAAATTAATTTTGAAGACACGGCAATTATAGCGCTATGCAAACTCAATTCTACGCAGTGTGAAAACATAATAAACAAAATGTTTAGGAAGGCATCTTTTTCAAAAATTAGCGATATGATCGTTACCAATGATGATATTAAGTTAGACAATGTTGAAAAAAAACAAAGTTTTGGATTTGAGATAAAAGGAGATAGATAATGAGTTTAATAGATAAATCAAATCTTTTAGAGTATTATGAAAATGGGCAGTTAGAAACATACAAAAGTTTTTCAATTGACAGCCCAAATACTTTTAATTTTTGTGACATAGAAAAAAAATCTGTAGGTGGTTTACCATTGGTTTCGTATAGAAAAGGGGAAAATCTGCAAGTAACATTTACAGAGGATACTCACGCGTTAGTTATAGGCGCAACACGCTCAGGAAAAACAACAAGCTTTATAATCCCAACAATTTTGTTAAAAGGCAAGCAAAAGCAAAAAGACAATATGTTAATTACCGACCCAAAGGGCGAATTATATACAAAATGCGCAGAATCATTGCGTGCAGAAGGATACAAAATTGTATTGTTAAATTTTCGTGATTACAACAATTCAGAATGTTGGAATCCGCTAACGCCAATATTTCGCAAATATCAAGATATGACAAATATTGAAAACAATATAAGCACACTAAAAGATAAAGGAAAATATTACAACACATTTAACAAAAAAGTTTTTCAGGCACAAGAAGAACTTAACCGAGAAGTAGAAAGGGAACGTGCTATTTTATATAAAAGCATACAAGAGGAGATAGACAATCTCGCTCAAAAAATCATTACAGTTGAAAACAAGCGTGATCCTTATTGGGAGTTAAGCTCAAAAGAATTGTTTAAAGCGTT
>JAVVTM010000083.1:0-6910 GCA_036653655.1 Clostridia bacterium
AATTGGAAGATATTAAATTAAAAGAATTGGAAGATATTAAATTAAAAGAATTGGAAGATATTAAATTAAAAGAATTGGAAGATATAAAATTAAAAGAAATTAGAATAAAATTAAAAGATATTAAAATAGAATTAAACAGAAAAGAATTTTTTTAAATAAATTAAAACAGAATTAGAATAGAATTTTATTAAAACACAACAAGTAAATAAGTAGCAAAACATATACAATATTTAGCAAAAAAAAGATACAAAATTTAGCAAAATTATAAAACAGATTAAAATAGCGTAAATTATAGTTAAATAAATAACAATTTACGCTTTGCATATTGACAATGGCTTGTATGTATGATAAATTAATATTATACAGAAGTTGTTTTTGAGGAATTAATGAAAAAAAATATAATAAATTATGTTAATGAGTTTTCCTTTACCTTTGAACAAGAACCGTTAAATGAAGTTGATTCGTTGGTTTTTTGTCAGCTAAGCTATTTAAAGTTAGAAAAAGTTTTTAGGGCATCATTACTTAAAACTATCACGCTTGAACAGTTAAACAATTTGCACGAAGAAAGCGTTTGGAGCGTTAGAAAGCCCGAACTTAATAAAAAACTTTTAGAAGCTGTTGGCGAAAGCGTAAGGTTTAAAGATGTTAGCATAAGCAATTATGTTAGTTTAACTGAAGATGTTGAAGACAAACAGTTTTCTGCCACAACATACGCATTAAATGATATCGCTTATGTTGCATTTAGGGGCACTGATGCCACTGTTGTTGGGTGGAAGGAAGATTTTAACATCATAAGTAACGAAACAATTCCTTCGCAGCTAGAGGCTGTTAAATACTTGAATGAAGTTGCGCCAAGTTTGCCAGTAAATTTTTATATTGGTGGGCATTCTAAGGGTGGCAATTTGGCGGTTTTTGCAAGTGTAAATTGCGACAAAAGCGTACAAAACCGTTTGATTTATGTTTTTAACAACGATGGCCCGGGGCTAAGGAAGGAAATGGCAGAAACCCCAAAATACATATCTGTAAAAGATAGGATTATTACAATCGTACCAGAAAGTTCGCTTTTTGGCGTGCTACTACAAAATGATGACTACTTAACTATTGTGAGTAACGGCTTTTGGTTAATGCAACACGACCCTTTTAATTGGGCTATTCACGATGGTTGTTTTGAATATAAAAGTAAAATTACAGGAAACGCAAAAAGGCTTGCAGACAGTTTAAACGAGTGGTTTTATACTGCAGATGAGGCGCAAAAAGATGCGTTTGTTAATACATTAAATATGATATTAACTGCAACGGGCGAAGATTCCTTTAAGAAAATTGCTTTAAATTACAAGAAGAATTTACCAATTATATTAGATAAAATCAAAAATATTAATGCTGAAACATCTGAAAATATTACCGAAGCGCTAAAAATATTTGGCAAATTGGTGTTTGAAAGTTTAAAACCAGATGTAACAAGCATAACTCACAAATTTATACAAGTTAAGGCAAAATTAAATGAAGTGAAAAACCCTTTAAGCAGTTTAAAAGATAAGGTAGGCAAAACTAACAAATTGCCTAATGGTAACAATTTAAAGGAGTAATTATGAATATTTTAGCATTGTACTTTTCTGGTACAGGCAATACAAAATATGTTGTTACACAATTTAAAAAATGCTTAAATACAAATTTTGTAATGCATAGTATAGAAGAAGAAATTAATTTTAAAGACATAGATTATGACACAATATTATTAGCGTACCCAATTTATGGAAGTTTAATTCCCAAGATTATGCGCAACTTTTTAACGGATAACGGCAAATATTTTTCCAACAAAAACCTAATAACTGTTGTAACACAGGGCGCATTTTCTGGCGATGGAGGCGCATTGGCACGCAGACAGTTGAATGATAAAAGCATTAAACACATTGCAAGCGCACACATTAATATGCCAAGCAATTTGGAGTATGGCAAAATATCTAGTGTTACGCCAAAGGCAGAAGTTAAGCAGATTATTGAAAAAGCAAACCAAAAAATTGAGTTAGTTTGCAACAAAATAACCTCAGGCAAGGCTGTTCGCAATGGAAGGGGCGTTTTTAGCCGTCCAAGCGGTTTTTGTCAACGAGTGTTTTTTAAACCAATTGAAAAAAAGCTTGTTAAAACAATAAAAATTGAGGATACTTGCATTGGTTGTGGCAAATGTGTGCAAAATTGCCCAATGAAAAACTTGAGTTTAGTAGAAAACAAGGCGGTTGCGTCAAATAATTGCACACTATGCGTTAGATGTGTAAATATGTGCCCGACAAAATCTATTAAAATTTTTACAAAAGATAAAGTAGAAAAACAATACAAGTGTTTTTTGAAGCAAATTGAATAGTTTTAGTAAGTTTTTGCTTTATTAGCACATAATTTAGTGTTTTTAAAGAAAAGTTAATAGTTTACAGTGATTTTTTTGCTTTATTAACAAATAATTTAGTGTTTTTTTGAAGCAAAAGTTAATAGTTTACAGTGATTTTTGTTTTATTAGCGGATAATATAGTGTTATTAAAGCAAATTTAGTGATTACAGCCATTTTAAAAGAGGAGAAATAACAGCTAAAGCAACAATTATACAATGTTGTGGCTTTAGCTTTTTTATTGCATTTTTAATATAGTTAGGCAAATATAACAAATATCTAAATTAAATATAGTTATATCTATCTAACTAATTGTTTAAATTTAAAAGATGTTTAATAAAGTTTTTGTAGTTCTTATTGCAAGTTAGTTGCCAAAATCAACTAAATATATTAGTCAATGCAATTTTATTGACAAATTATGGTACTAATTGTATAATAAACAGATAAATATAGTTATAAATAACTAACAAAGGAGAAATATGGAGCTAGATACTACTATTCAAAAATTTTACTTTTTAAAAAATATTGAGGAGCTTAGTATGATGCACACTGCCGACTCCCTAAAAAAACTTACATATAATAGTAAACTTTATTTGGATATTATCAATTTTGTGCCAAATTGCACCGTAACAACGCTATCTAATATTTTGGGTGTTGCAAAATCTTCTGTTACCATTAAAATTAATGAGCTTGTTGACGCTGGATATATTATTAAAATTCCAAGTAATAGCGATAAGCGAGTGCTACACTTGTATTTGACAGAAAAACCTGTTTTTAACGAAATTGCAAATATTGGCGTTAAAGTTAATAAAGAAATTGCCGAGGAGTTTTCGCAAGAAAGCGTTAACAATTTTTGTTTAATGCTGGAAGTTATGATAAGAAAGTATGGCAAATATAGTAAAATACTAGGTAATGATTAATTAGTAATGATAATTGGCATTAATTGGCTATGATTAATTATTGTAAAAAGTAATATATTTTAACTTTGTGCGCAACTTATTTAATCATAAATGTATTGTATAATATCGTGTAATAATATATTGTATAATATTGTTACTATATATACATATATATTATTTATTCAAAATTAGTACAAACTTTGCAACTTTAATAAAAAAAATTGACTGCAACTGAATTAGTAAAATTTGCAACTTTATAGCGCAAACTTTGTGGTTTTTAAAATTGAGCATAACAATATTTACCGCCATAATACTGTTTTAATGCGGAAAATTGTTATAATACACAAAAAATAAAATATTTTTAAAAAGCTATTGCAATTTAATAAATAAGTGCTATAATGATAGTATAACTTAATATTTAGCAAAATCATTGAAAGATGATGACGCAAAGCTATAGGGACTTACCAAAGGGTATGTCAGCCAGTTGCAAATACTTACTTGTATTTTACACCATTGGCTTAGTAGATTTGCCGATGGTGTTTTTTTATTTTAAAAAAAATATCCAAAAGCAAATAAAAAGGCAATTTCTCAAGTTTATATATGGTAGCAACAAATTTGTGCAATAAATGTTACTTAAATCAAATTTAACGCTACAAAACTTAAGAAAAAAACGGGGCGCACAAAACAAATTTAACAATTGCAAAAAGCAAAAGTTGTTGCGCTAAATATTTTGATAACGCTACTGGGTAGCAAAAAAGTTTTTACAGCAAATTTAATGTAATAAAAACAATGGTTTGTAAGTAAGGTATATGAGTAAGGAGATTTTTATGAAAAATATTAAGAGTTTGAAAATTCAAATAATAATCGCAATAGTATATTGCACAATTTTAATTTCGTTTATTGCATGTGTCTTTTTTGCTGTACCAAACGAAAAAAGCGTTAGCGACGTTAGCATAGAGATTGCAAGTGAAGAAACCGTTATGATTACAGCGAGTGGCAAAAGAGAAAGTAAAAGCATTGCTTCGCCTGTAAAATATTCTGAATACAATTCTGCTAATGATTATTTTGTTTATAAAGTTAATGTTAATTTGGATAATTACAAAAAAATATCTAAAATAAACGCAAAAATAGGCGCTGTAAAAATAGGTTTTGGCGATAGCGCTATCAACGATGAAAATAACGCCGTAAGAGTTGACCGAATTGTTGAGCCAACAAAGCTTGCTAAAAATAATGAATTTGTTTTTCAAATTATTGTCAATGACAAAAAAGCAGTTACGCAAGAAATGCGTCAGATGTTGGTTAAGGGCGAATTTTATTTTACAATAACTTTCACCGCCATATAATTTTAACAAGTGTCTCATAGTTAAAACGCAAAATATCCGTTGATGTCTATATTGCAAAATAAATACAAGTATTGCACATAGCTTATTTAGCGCTAAAAGTTTAATTTAATATTGACACATTACCGCATTATTTTATATATTACGCAAAATAGTTTTATTGTATAATCCCTCTACACCCAATTTACTCTCGCAAAACCCACCTGTAACCGGTGGGTTTTGCAATGGAAGCTGGAATGTAATAAATTGTAAATTACAGCAATTAATGAAAGAGAAAAACGAAAGCGAAAATGGTTATTATTAAATTTTAATGTTGTCTTGTTGTAGAATACAGCAATTAACGAAAGAGAAAAGCTAAAGCAAAAATAGTTATTATTAAATTTTAATGTTATTTTGTTGTATATTACAGCAATTAATGAATGAAAAAAACGAAAACAAAAATAGTTATTGTTTAATTTTAATGTTATTTTGAAGTAATAATTACCTACTGTATATTTTCAATTTTTTGCGTAAATTAGCGTTTCAAAAAAATTGTTATTAAACTATTGACAAGAATTTAGCGTTATGGTAAAATTAATACAATTAAACCGTTGAGGTAGATTAGTAGCATTAGAAAATAATTGCAGAGAGTTTTGGGTTGGTGCGACAAAATATTATTGCTTTTGTGAATGGACTACTGAGGGCAAATGCAAAATCTTGCGAGAGTAGTGTTTGACGAAAAGCCTAGCGTAAGTAGGTGTGAGTATTTTAGTACTCGTAAAGGTAGCGCAAGCTACGAATTTGGGTGGCACCACGGAGCATATTCGTCCCAATTGAGGATAAATATGTTTTTTTTATGCAAAAAAGGTGGTGTTTTATGAAAAGTTATCAAAATTTTGTTTTTCGATGGTGTGAAAATTTATATGTTTCGCCTTTTAACGGCGCAATAACAAGGTTTTAGCGCATTTTATTTAATAAATTATGATGTCAGCTAAAATATTTTAATATTATTGCAAAGTATTTTAGGTTTAGCAAATTTTTTTAATTATAGTAGCATTATTTTATTTAGATTTTTACAGGCGCAATAGCTTATTAAAATATTTTAAGTTTAGCGCAAGTTTGATTATTACTTTATTACATTTTAGGAGAAAGTATTATGGAAATTAATTTTAAAGATTATTTTAATGAATATCCAGATGAAAAGGGATATTTTGGCAAATATGGCGGAAGTTTTGTTGCGCCAGAATTACAAGTTGCAATGGATGAAATTACCGAGGCGTACAACACTATTTCTCGTTCATCAAAATTTATTGCAGATTTGCGTAAAATTCGTAAGGAGTTTCAAGGCAGGCCAACACCTATTTCTTATTTGGAAAGGCTATCTAAAAGCATTGGCAATGCGCAAATTTATGTTAAGCGTGAAGATTTAAACCACACCGGCGCTCACAAAATTAATCATTGCATGGGCGAAGGGCTTTTGGCAAAATATATGGGCAAAAAAAAGCTTATCGCTGAAACAGGCGCTGGTCAACACGGCGTTGCGCTTGCAACTGCTGCTGCATATTTTGGTATGGAATGTGATATCTATATGGGCGCAGTTGATATTGTTAAACAAGCGCCAAATGTTGCAAGAATGAAAATTTTGGGCGCAAATGTTATCCCGGTTACAAGGGGTTTGCAAACACTAAAAGAGGCTGTTGACGCTGCTTTTGAGGGGTATTTAAAAGAATATAAAACAAGCATTTACTGCATTGGTTCGGTTCTTGGCCCACATCCATTTCCTTTAATGGTTAGAGATTTTCAACATGTTGTTGGCGTTGAAGCGAGGGAACAATTTTTAGAAATGACTGGTAATTTGCCAGAAAATGTTGTCGCTTGCGTAGGTGGCGGGTCTAATTCTATTGGCATATTTAGTGGGTTTTTGCAAGATGAATCTGTAAAACTTTATGGCATCGAGCCACTTGGCAGAGGCAAAAAATTGGGCGACCACGCCGCAAGTTTAACTTATGGCACCGAGGGCGTTATGCACGGGTTTAACAGCATTATGCTAAAAGACAAAAATGGCGAACCTGCGCCAGTTTATTCTGTTGCAAGTGGGTTAGATTATCCATCTAGTGGCCCAGAACACGCTATGCTTAAAGAAGCAGGCAGAGTAAAATATGATGTTATTGATGATAACGAAGCCATTGATGCATTTTTTAAATTGTCAAGAATGGAAGGCATTATCCCAGCTGTTGAAAGTAGCCACGCAGTTGCTTACGCAATGAAGATGGCAAAAGAAATGAAAAAAGGCACAATTTTGGTTAATTTGTCTG
>JAVVTM010000084.1:0-6804 GCA_036653655.1 Clostridia bacterium
CAATATACCCCAAAAATGCAATGTTTTTGTCTATGATACAGAAAAGGAATGTTCTCGATATACCCTCACAAAAGAACTTGTTAGCAAAGGCAAAAAAATTGAAATAATTGATGAAAAAACATTTTTGGACAACCTTGGCGCATTACCCGACCTTAAATTTAACGATGCCGAAACCTTAAGTGAAATGCTAAACACTATCTAGTATTTAGCAAATATTGGCGTGCATATAATATACTTTTAATTTTACTTATTTAACATTTTTTATTTATTTTATTTTGTTTATATTTTATTTTGTTTAAATATTATTTATTTAAATTTTATTTATTTTTTCATTTAGCATATTAGTAAGGCAAGTTTACTTTAGATTAGCAAACTTGCCTTTTTTGATTAATTATTACTTTTCTTTAATTTCTTCTAAAAAAGCTTCTAGTGCGCTCAAACACTTTTTTGTACCAATATGGTTGTAAAAAAGATGAAAACAATGCGTACCAAAATTACTTGTAAAATCGCTGTGCAAAACGCCCACGGCGTCCAATTTCTTTTGCAAAACAATTTCTTGTTTGCCACAAAATACATCATTTAATCCTGCCGAAATAAAGCAAGGCGGAAAATTTTTATTGATGTAATTTACGGGCGACAATTCTCTAAGTAGGGGGTAAGTATCCTTTTCTTTAATGCTTTTGCCAGTGATTTCCTTAAACAACAGGCTTGCATTTGGGTTGTTTAACAGCGTATCCATACTGTATGGGCCACTAAATAGCAACAACGCTTTAGCGCAACCACGCACATCTGTAATGCCCAATTTTTGTTGCAAATCGTAATTGGTTTGCACTGCGCCCACCATAGCGGATAAATGCGCGCCTGCCGAATCCCCCGTAACTATAATATTTTGAGTGTCTAATCCATATTCGTTTGCATTATCGACAACCCAATTGAATGCTTTAACGCAATGTTGCACGCAAACGGGATACATATATTTTGGGCTTAAGCCATAATTAATATTAACAACAAAATACCCCAACTTTGCCAAGTAATGGCAAAACGAAACTCTCCATTCTTTTTTGCCAGTAACCCAACCGCCACCGTGAATATTTATTATTACTGGCCTGTTTGTTGGCTCTAAATCTTTGTCAAAATAAAGGTCTGCCGTGTTTTCATTATCCTCGCCATACTTGACATTTTTTAGCTCGCTAATGTTGCAATCTCTTTTCCAATTTGTGCGTGGAGTGTTAAACCAAGCATCAAAATCAAATAAAAATTTTAATATTTCCATGCGCCCTCCCAAAACAACAATCCTCCTTTAACTAACCGCTTTACACAATAATATTGCGCAAAATTGTTACTTATTGATATGCTAAAAATTTATTGTTGTTTCATCTTTTTGTTATTAATACAATGTTATTTCATTTTAATAGCGTAAATGCAATCTTATTGTTGTTCGCAAGTGCATTTCATTTTAATAGCGTAAATGCAATTTTATCTGCGCTGTGCTTATTTTGTTTGTTGTTTAAGCAATTGCTATTTTATTTATACTGTACTTTTTTATTTCTTGTTTGCAAGTGCTATTTATTCTTGTTTGCAAGTGCTATTTATTGTTGTTTGCCCTCAATTTGTTTGTTTATCGTTTCGTACATAACTTTAATATCAATTGGCTTAGCTATGTGGTCATTCATACCTGAAGAAAGCGCATTTGCCACATCTTCTGCAAAAGCATCTGCTGTCATTGCAATTATTGGTATCGTTTTTGCTTGAGAATGGCTACTTTCTCTTATTCTTTTGGTAGCCTCATATCCATTTAGGCGTGGCATTTGAATATCCATTAAAATTAAATCGAACTCGTTTTCTTTAGAATTTTCAAAAATTTCCACCACTTCTTCGCCATCTTTTGCCGGTATTACCTCAAAATTGACTTTTGTTAAAAAGCTTTTTGCAATTTCCATATTTATCATATTATCTTCTGCCACCAAAACTCGTTTTCCTGCAAAATCATAGGCTTTTATTTTATTAACCATTACCGTTTTGCGCATGCCAAAAGAATTTGTTAGCATATCAAACATTACAGATTGAAAAACTGGTTTTGTTATTATTCGTTCCACATTAAACTTGTCAATTTTGTCTTGCACTTCGCTTTGGTCGCAAGCGGTAACAACAAATATTTTGATTTTTTTATCAATTTTTCTTATTTGTTTAATTGTAGTTAATCCACTCATATTTGGCATTTTCCAATCGACCAAACATAAATCTAGCGGTGTGTTTTCGGCGATATTTTCCTCTAAAATTTGTATTGCATCTTTACCGCCATTAGCCAAAATTGTGTTAACTCCACAGCGTTTTAGCAAGCTTTTAATATACTCGCAAGTTTCGTTATCATCATCAACAACAAGCGCGCGCACATTTGAAAAATCGACAACTTCTTGTTGCGTTTGTTCATGCGTGGTTGAATCAATTTCAAACGGAATATTAACGGTAAAGGTTGTGCCAACCCCCTTTTCACTGCTTACGCTAATTGCGCCATTCATCATTTCCACCAAGTTTTTAGAAATAGCCAAGCCCAAACCAGTGCCACCAAAAGTGTGCGCCGTTTTAGCTGACTCTTGTTCAAACGGAGTAAATATTGTTTTCAAAAATTCCTTATCAATGCCAATGCCAGTGTCAGAAACCGTAAATGTGTAGTAAATTAAGTTGTTTTTTATTGTGCCCTGCGCAATTTCTAAAACCACATTGCCACCCGTATTTGTAAATTTTAGCGCATTTGACAAAAGATTTATTAGCACTTGGCTCAACCTTAACTCATCGCCCAAAAGAAACTCTTGCGATAAATTGGTAACTTTTACATCAAAATTAATTTCTTTATTGTTTGCTTGGCTTGTAAACATTGTACTAATTGATGCGATAACATTTTTAATATCAAAAGCAAAATGTCCAATTTTTAATTTGCCACTTTCGATTGAGGAAATATCCAAAATATCATTAATAATATTAAGCAAATGCTTTGCGGAATACTGCGATTTGTTTATGTAAGTTTTAAGTTCATCAATGCTATTGCAATCGGAAGCAAGTGTCATAAAGCCAATAACCGCATTTAGTGGCGTCCTTATTTCGTGGCTCATCTTGCTCATAAATTGCCCCTTAGCGGTGCTTGCGTTTTGGGCGTTTTCTAGCGCATCGCACAACTTTTGTTGCATTTCAATTTCTTCCACTTTGGCGTCGTTAATATTTCGCTTAAAAGCCATAAAGCTACTGCTATGCGTTTTGTCTTTTGACATAACTTGCAACAACAAACAGTACCAAACAAAGCCCACGCCGTCTTTAAATCGTGTTTAAAAATACAATTCGCCTTTGGTATCAATCATATTTTTAATTTTGTCCATATTGATAGCGTTTCTAAAATTTTGCAAATCATCAGGATGAATAATATCTGCCAAGTTCACTTCTAAAACACTTTTTTGTTGGTTAACTTTGCCCTCATCATCTATTGAATAAAGTTTAACTTCTTTAGTGGTTAAATCAATTTCGCTAACCTCATCATTGGCGTTGCAAACATAGGTAATAAACTTTTCAAATTCGTTATTTTTTTGCACTTCAATTTTAGTCTTTTTAAGATTAGCTAGGTGTATTGTAAACAAAAGCACAATAAAAAACACAATAGAAAGTAGCGCAACCGACAATGTTGGATTGCTGTAAAGTAGCGCAAGTAGCGAAAAATCTTCTGCGCCATAATTTGTGTTTGTATTGATTACACTATTAATAAAACTATCATCAATACTATCGACAGCTTTATTTAAAACTGACAAAAGCAATGGATTTTGACCGTTTGACACAGCGATACAAAGGGGAATTGTGGCGTCAATTACGGTTGAATATGTTAGCATATTTGTAACGTCATTTTTTATGATGTTTTTTGCGGTAAACATATCAACATACAACGAGTCCACCTTAGAACGCTTTACCGCCTTAACGCACTCATCTATCGTGTTAAAATATGTAATGCTAGAGGGCGAAAATTTTGTATTTACATAATATTCCGTTACTCTTGAAAAATGTTGGGCGGCAACTTTTTTGTTGCTGATAATATCTTTACGAGTAATTTCGCATATGCCCAATTTCATATATTCATTGGTGCATTTGTAGCCTTGATCTTCTGCTTTATTAAAATCGAGAGTTGCATCAAGTTTGCAAGTAATATCATTGTTTATCCTAAAATTTTCGTGGTCGGTGGCGCTATTTAATTCGACAAAATCAAAATTAATACCCGAACGCTTGGATATTTCGTTAATAATTTCGGGTATGATACCCCTTGCTATGCCACCGCTAAAATAAGATAACGGCTCTCTTTCTGGCTTTACAATTGCCATTAGCTTGCGGTCTTTCATTGAGGCGATAAAATCTAATTCCTCATGCGTAAACAAAATGTTTTTTGCATCGTCAAGCTTTGTAAAATACTTCTTTTTTAATTCGCTTTGCAAGCTAGGGTGCTCCGTTGACAACTTGTCAATAGCCCGTTGCATTTCAGCAATTAGCTTTTTAGGGTCGCCTTTTTGCACAATAATATAAAAAGGTATTCCATCGCTAAGCTCCGCCACAATGGTTTCATTAACCAAATTGCGAGTGTTTAATGAGATTGTCGCATCAATTTCGCCCGTTTGCAATGCGTTGACCATTTCCTCAACGCCATCATAATATTTGATGTTTTTGTGCAAATTTGCACGCTCATCTGGAGTGTCAACAATACAACCAGAATTTATTAAACCTTCTATTACTTTTTCATCGGTTTGCTGTTCAAAAAATTTGTTTTCTTTTGCAAACTTTGCAAATTCTTTGTTTAGCATATATTGTTTAATAATGCCAAATTGTTTGCCCTTAAAATTGTTAAACCTTGCTTCGTAATTTATTTCATTTTCACTTTTAACGGTAATAATAATGTTACTTGTGCCAATTGGCTTTTCAACAAAATCAAACCTACTGCGCCTTTGAGGATTGTCATGCGCATAAGTTAAAACATCAATTTCGCCCTTTTCAAGCATTTCTAATTGCTCGCTCCACGGCTTGTCGTAACCAACATAGCTGTAACTAAAATTGTTTTGGCTTGCCATATATTGCAAATATTCATAGCCATAACCACATCTTTTGCCGTTTTTATCAATCATTTGATAGTTATCTAACTTGTAATAACCAACTTTTACCGCCTTAACATCAAACTGCCCTTCCGCTAACGCAAGTGGCGCAGAAAAACAAAAAAACATCAGCAAAAGTATCGCTACAAAAAAATAAAAATACTTACCATTTGTGTGTGTAAGATTTTTTTTCATATTCACCTCAAAACTTAACCAACCTTATTAAATAAGTATACCATTGCGTGCGTATTTTGTCAATTTGCTATTTTTTATTTTTAGTTAATATGTTATTAAATACTTGAGGGCGCTAAATCCATTGCTAATTATTAATTTAAGCGGTATTAAATTGCTAAAATTTGCGCATAATATTGCGATTGTTGCGCTGGTGTGCTAAAATGTTAATAGTGATGTTAATAGTAATGTTCATTGCAATGATTAGCGCAAAATATTATCTTTTATAAAATCATATTTACGCTAATAGCTCACTTGGCAAAATGAATTGTACTAACACCGCCTTACTTGGCAAATTAATTAATACTAAAAATATTACATTAAACATATTATCAAAAACAAAATTATTAATGCTAAAAATATTACATTATGGAGGACAAAATGAAAACACCAAATTTGTATGATTGCTATAACCAAATTAAAGAGCAACTTCCTTTTACTCCAAAAGTTGCCTTGGTGCTTGGCAGTGGGCTTGGCGAATTTGCAAGCAAAATAAATATTGTTAAAACCCTCGATTACAGCAGTATTAACGGCTTTCCTACTTCAACTGTCGAAGGGCACGCAGGCAGGTTTGTTTTTGGCTATATCAATAACGTTCCTCTTGTTGTTATGCAAGGCAGAGTGCACTATTACGAGGGCTATTCTATGCAACAAGTTGTTTTGCCAATTAGATTAATGCGTTTATTTGGCGCAAAAATTCTTTTTTTAACAAACGCAAGCGGTGGCATTAATCCCACTTTTTCCGCAGGCGATTTAATGCTTATTAAAGGACAAATTTCCACTTTTGTTCCCTCTCCGCTAATTGGCGCAAATGATGACAATCTTGGCGTTAGGTTTCCTGATATGAGCAATGTCTATAACTTAAACTTGCAAAATATTATTAAAAACAGCGCAAAAAAACTAAATATATCATTAAAAGAAGGCGTTTATGTGCAAGCCCCCGGCCCTAATTATGAATCGCCCGAAGAAATTAAAATGTTTGGGATTTTGGGAGCAGACGCAGTGGGCATGAGCACTTGTTGCGAGGCTTTGGCAGGCGTGCACGCAGGGTTTAGTGTCTGTGGCGTAAGCTGTGTTACAAACCTTGCAAGCGGGCTTTCTAGCGCTCCTATTAGCCACGCAGAGGTTTCGGCTAGCGCACAAAAATCTTCTGTTAGCTTTAGCGCTTTATTGCTTGACGCAATTAACCAAATGGAGAATTTATGATTGATTTGCATATCCACTTAGATGGTTCGCTTTCGCCCGATTGCGTTTACAATTTGGCTAAGACGCAAAATATCAAATTACCGTGCGACAGAGCAACTTTGCCCGCAATGTTAACCGTGCCAACAGATTGCTCAAGCTTAAACGATTATCTGAGGTGTTTTGATTTGCCACTTTTGGTTTTACAAACTCCGCAAGCCGTTAAAACCGCTGTAATCTCGTTGTGCGACACATTAATGCAACAAGGTTTAACCTA
>JAVVTM010000085.1:0-6719 GCA_036653655.1 Clostridia bacterium
TTTGCGAAAATAGCCCAAGCAGTAAAATGAGTTTTATGCCACTGTTAGATGTGATTAACATTAAAAGTTTGAGCGAATACGATTTGTCAGTAAGTGTTGATTGCGCCGATTTTAAAACAATTGGCTTGCCTGTTGAGGAATTTTTAAAGGGCAAAACCAAAATTAATATCGACCATCACAAAACAAACACTCGTTACGCCGACATCAATTTTATTAAAGGTAGCGCCGCTAATTGTGAAAATGTTTTTGAAGTGTTAGAACAGTTAAATAAAGAATGTGAGTGCATAGATGATACTATTGCGCAGTTATTATATATTGGGCTAATTACAGATAGTGGCAATTTTAGCTTTAGTTCTGTTAATTCTAGCACAATGAGCATTGCAAGTAAATTGCTAAAGTACAATTTTAACGCAAGCAAATTGAGCTATATTTTGACAAAAAGCAAAAGCAAACAAAGCTTTGATTTGCACACAAAAGTTTTAGCAAAAACTAGGTTTTTTGATGAAAATAAAATTGCAATCATTACTTTTTTTGAGCAAGATTTTGAGCAAACAAGCACAACTTCTGCCGAAACTGAGGGCTGTATTAATGAGGCGTTAAATGTTAACGACGTGCAAATTGCAGTTGCAATTACTCAACTAAACGAGCAAAATTACAAAGTAAGTTTTAGGACAAAAGAGCAAATTGACGCATCAATTATGGCGGGGATTTTTGGCGGTGGCGGGCACAAAAACGCAGCAGGTTGCAGAGTTAATGGCTTTTACGAAGATGTTATTGACAAAATTTTAAAAATTTGTAGAGATATGTTATGATAGGGTGCATAAATTTGCTAAAACCAGCCGGAATGACAAGTTCCGATATGGTTGTTAAAGCAAGGATAATTTTAAGCAAACACTATAATCAAAAAATAAAAGTTGGTCATTTTGGCACGCTAGACCCTGCAGGTTGTGGGGTTTTGCCAATTGCTGTTGGCAACGCAACAAGGCTTTTTGATTATCTTATGAACAAACAAAAAACTTATCGCGCAACATTTGTTTTTGGCAAAACTACCGATACTTTAGATAGTTATGGCAAAATTGAGCAAACTTGCGAAACTGAAATAACAGCCCAGCAAGTACAGCAAATTATACCGCAATTTTTGGGCAAAATTAATCAAATTCCGCCTCAATATTCTTCTGTTTCGGTTGATGGAAAAAGATGTTATGCGCAGGCTCGCAAGGGGGTAGAGGTGCAAATTGAGCCACGAGTTGTGCAAATTTTTGAAATAAAATTGTTAAATTCTGCCTTGAATACTTTTACTTTTGACATTTCTTGTAGCGGTGGCACATACATTCGTTCTATTGCAAGAGATATGGCGCAAGCCCTTAATACAGTGGGCTATATGTCGTGGATAATTAGGCTAAAAAGTGGCGATTTTAGCATAGAAAACGCAATTACCTTAGATGAGTTAGAAAGCAATATTGAAGGCAGTTTAGTGCCTATTTCAGAGGTGTTAAAAAGTTTTAAAAGCTATGACGCCCCAAAAAATTTGCAGTCTTTTATTAAAAACGGCGTAAAAATTTTGGTAGATTTTACTATGGATAATCAGCCTTTTGTTGTCAAATTTGATGGCGAAATTTACGGTATTGCTAAAGTAACACAAAATAAATTAATTATGGAAGCGTTATTATGTTAAAAATTGATATAAATTGTAAACTAAATGACAAAATTGTTATTGCGTTAGGCTTTTTTGATAGCTTGCATATTGGGCATAAGGAACTAATTAGCAAGTGTAAAAAAATTGCCACAAATAAAAATATTAAAAGCGCTATTTTTACTTTTAACAACAATCCATTAGCTTTTTTTGACAGTTTGGCAAAGGAAATTTTTACCTATGAGGAGCGAGAATTTAAGTTGCAAAAATACAACTTAGATTACATTGTTTCTGCCAATTTTGACAATGATTTTGCAAATTTATCGCCAGTTAGTTTTTTTAACATTTTAACAACAAATTTTAACATTGATACAATTATTGTGGGCGAAGATTACACTTTTGGCAAAAACGCTAAAGGGGATATTTTGCTACTTCAGGAGTTGTGCGACAAGGCAAATATTGCGCTTTATGTGGCAAGTTTAGTGGGCGATGATTTTGGCAAAATTGCAAGCAGAGATATTAGAGAATATCTTAAAGCAGGAAAATTGCAAAAAGCAAACTACTATTTGGGCGAGCCGTATTTTATTATTGGAGTGGTTAACAAGGGCAGGGGCGAAGGCAAAAAAATTGGTTTTCCCACAATTAATATTAAAATAGACAAGCAAAAATTGATAATAAAAGAGGGTGTTTATGTTACAAACACCATTGTTGATGGCAAAAAACACTTGTCCATTACAAATGTTGGCGCACACCCAACTTTTGATGATTACAACTGCAACATCGAAACTTACATAATCGATTTTGATAGCGATTTGTACAACAAAAAAATTTGCGTTGAGTTTGTCTTGAAAATTAGAGATATTAAAAAATTTGATAGCGTTGAGGCGTTAAAAAATCAACTAACAGAAGATAGCGAATTTGCTAAAAAAGGAGAGTTTTTATGATAAAGTTTGGGCCAGCTGGCGCAAGTAATTCTTTTCAGGAAGATGGATTTAAGCACACCATAGACATACCTTTATGGCTTAAAGGCAAACAGTTGGATTGTTTTGAATACTCCTTTGGCAAGGGCGTTAGAATTACATCAGAAACCGCCCAAAACATTGGTAGAGAATTTGCTAAGTACAACATTGAAATTAGCGCTCATGCGCCATATTACATCAATTTTGCCAACAACGACCCTCAAAAAGCGCAAAATAACATTGGTTATTTGTTGGATACGCTAAAAGCGCTTGATTGGTTTGGCGGAAATAGGTGCGTTTTTCACAGTGGTTCGCCGTTAAAAATGACACGAAAAGAAGCTATGGATAACGCAAAAATTAACCTAAATTGCGCATTGCAATACATTTATGATGGCGGTTTTGACAACAAATTAATTGGCGTTGAAACCATGGGAAAAGTTAACCAGTTGGGCAGTATTGATGAGGTTGTTGAGCTGTGCAATTTGGATAAAGTTTTTGTGCCTTGCATTGATTTTGGGCATGTCAACGCGCGTGAGCAAGGCGTTTTAAAATGCGAAGATGATTACAAAAAATTGATTGATACTTTAATTGAGGGCGTTGGCTATGAAAAAGTGCAAAAAATGCACGTACATTTTAGCAAAATAGAATACTCAAAAGGTGGCGAAGTGAGGCACTTAACTTTTGAAGATGACACTTTTGGCCCAAATTTTGAGCCATTAGCAAGCGTTTTAAAAATGTACAAGCTAGAACCTTATATCATTTGTGAAAGCGCAGGTACGCAAACAGAAGATGCAATTTTTATGAAAAATTATTATAATAATATCTAAGTTTCTTTACAGATTTGCGCATTTATGATAAAATATGATTATGTGTGATGAAATTTTAAAAAAATGCAACGCAGATTGTTGCTTAGTTATCAATTCTGCAACGAGTTTTTACTTTACGGGCTACAATTGTTCTAATTGTTATATTATTTTTGCAAAAGGTAAAAAATATTATTTAACAGATGATAGGTTTTTTGCCGAAGCTAGAGAACTGTTGTCCGATTATCAAGTTGTTAGCATTTCACAAGCCACAACATATGCAATTATCAGGCAAATTTTGTGTGATAATAATTGTAGAAAGTTGGGTTTTGATAATGATATTATGTACAGTGATTATTTGTTGTTAAAAAAAGAACTTTCTATGTTTGAGTTTGTAGAGTGCGCTAAACAATTGCAACTATTGCGCGCAATAAAAACCGAAAAACAAATTGCAAGCATTGTAAAAGCGCAACGCATTGCCGAAAAAAGCCTTAATGAGCTTTTTAAGCTTGTAAAAGTTGGCGTTACGGAGCGTGAGTTGGCTTTTAATTTAGAGTATATTATGGCAAAAAATGGTTCGGAGGGTGTTAGTTTTGAAAGTATTATTGCTTTTGCTGAAAATACCGCAAAACCACATGCGCATCAAACTCAAAAAAAGCTAGAACCTAACTGCTTTATAACATTTGATATTGGTTGCAAATTTGAAGGTTTTTGCAGTGATATGACACGAACCGTTGCTTTTGGCGATGTTAACAGCAAAATGATTGACATTTATAACACTGTTTTGCTTGCTCAACAAACGGCGATTGACAAAATTAAAGCAGGCATTACTTGCGCAGAAGCCGATTCTTACTCAAGAGATGTTATTGCGCAAAAAGGTTATGGCAACTACTTTTTGCACTCTTTAGGGCACGGCGTTGGGGTGGAAGTGCACGAGTTTCCTCGTTTAGCGCAAGGGTCAAATGACATTTTGTTGCCAAATATGGTTGTTACTGTTGAGCCCGGCATTTATATTGATGGTTTTGCAGGCGTTCGTATTGAAGATATGATTGTGGTTAAGGAAAACGGCAACGTTAATTTAACTACTTCAGATAAAAATTTAATTATATTAAGGTAAAACTTTGGAGGTTTTTTATGGATTTTGTTCAAGCAGGTGATTTTCGTAAAGGCATTATTTTTGAAATGGACAACAAAATAATGGTTATTATTGATTTTTTGCACGTTAAACCGGGTAAAGGCGCAGCTTTTGTTCGCACAAAGCTTAGAGATATTAAGACAGGCAATGTTTTAGAAAAAACATTTAACCCAACCGAAAAATTTGAGCTAGCACGTATTGATAGAAAAGCAATGACGTATGTTTATGCAGATGAAGATTTGTACTATTTTATGGATTCTGAAACTTTTGACCAAGTGCCACTTCCTAAAGATTTGGTTGAAGAAGCGTTGCATTTTGTTAAAGAAAATGAAGCCGTTACAGTTGCATTTTTTAAGGGAAGCGCATTTTCAGTTGAAGCGCCAAATTTTGTTGAATTAAAAATTACTTTTTGTGAACCGGGCGTTAAAGGCAACACAGCGCAAGGCGCAACAAAACCAGCAACATTAGAAACTGGATACATTATCCAAGTACCATTGTTTGTTAATGAGGGCGACGTTATTAAAGTTGACACTCGTACTGGCTCTTATATGTCTAGAGTTTAATTAATAAACATTGCTTTTTAAAGTTTGAAAGGCGAAAAAAATAAATGATATTAAACTAAATAATATTAAGTAAGACAATATTAAATTATATTAAATAGTATTAAATGATATTGAGTAAAATAGTATTAAATTAAATAAAATATTATTAAGAAAATATTAAACAAAATAGTATTAAGTAATGTAATATCAAAAAAATATTAAGAAAATATTAAACTAAATAATATTAAAAAACACACTTCTTTATGAGGTGTTTTTTTTGTGCCAATTTAATTTATTTTATCCAAAAACATTAAAAATTAAATGTCGAAAATTCATAAAATGGATTTTAATTAAATATCCTTTACTAAGTGAAATGTTAAATAAATTATTGCCACAAAAAATATTTATCGCACTACAAAATAAAATTGCGATAAGCGAAATAACAGAATTGCGTTTGAGGGTGCAAAAGCCGTTGGTTTATTGCATAGGCAAGGCATATTTTGAGTTAAATTACACTGTGGAAAAGCAAGATTTAGAACAGATTTTGGGCATAGCAAGCGGAAACAGTATGTACGCTGTTAATAATGCGCTAATTAAAGGCTACTTGCCATATTTGGGTGGCATACGCATAGGAGTGTCGGGCGAAGGCGTTGTAAAAGAGGACAGGCTTTCTACTGTAAAAAACATAAATTTTATGTGCATTTCTGTCCCTCACGAGGTGCTTAATTGTGGCAAAAGTTTGGTTGGCGAGGAGTTTTGCAACACGCTAATTTTATCCCCTCCATCTGGTGGCAAAACAACATTAATGCGTGATTTAATTAGATTATTATCAAAAAAATACCAAATTTTAGTGCTTGATGAGCGAAACGAAATTAGCGCAAGTTTTGATGGCGTGCCACAGTTGGATATTGGCGTTAACACTGATGTTGTAATTATGCCAAAATTGCTTGCTTACGAAAACGCAATCCGCAGTATGCGCCCACAAATTATTGCGACAGATGAAATTTTTGGCGAAAAGGAAATTGAAGCCTTAAAGGATATTATTCGCAGTGGAATTGGTGTTTTGGCAACAGCGCATGCAAAAGATGTGCAAAGTTTGGTGGGCAAATATAACGAACTAGCAAATATTTTTGACAAATTTGTTGTGCTATCAACCAATCCGATTGGCAAAATTTGTGGTGTTTACACCAAGGGAGAAAAAAATTGTTAACATTAGTTTGCGGTGGAGCGCTGTGTTGTTGCAGTAGCTACATTGGGTTTGCGATTAATTGGCATTACAAAAAAAGGAATATTTTTTTTAGCGAAATGTTAAATTTTATTGATTTTGTTACGGATAATATTTCATTTTTAAAAAGTCCGTTGCAAAATATAATAACAACATTTATCCAAAACAAAAAAAATGATTTTGCAAAATTGTTGTGGGAATATTTAAATATTTTACAAAGTGGACAAAATGTAAATTTGCAAAATCTATCAAATTTGTTAAATTTAAATTTGTTAAAAAATGATGAAAAAGAATTGGTAATAAATTTTTTTAACAGCCTTGGCAAACTTGACAGCGAAACTCAACTTTTCAACTTAAAAAACTACAAAACGCAAATTAAAAAGTTTGGCGAGCAAGCAGAAAAAAAATTAAAAGTAACAGGC
>JAVVTM010000086.1:0-6455 GCA_036653655.1 Clostridia bacterium
ACCATGGCGAGTTTATCCACGACGGCAATTTTTGTGTTGACGGGCTGTTTAGACCGTTTAGAAACCCAAGTTCTGGGGCGCTAAATATGAAAAATGTTTACCGACCAATTAGAGCTAACCATATTAGTGGCAATTCTTATGAGTTTGTTAATACAAATAGGTTTAAAAATGCAGATTATTTAACCATTGTTTGGAAGTTGCAAAAAGCCGGAGAAGTTGTTGAGCAAAACAAAATAACACTTGATATCCCACCTTGCAAACACAAAACCATAAGTATTATGCACGCAAATATTGATGAAATTAATGAGTATCAAATTTTGTTTGAGTACTACGATAAAGATATGCTTGTGGGCTTTGAACAAATCATTTTGGCGCACAAAATTTTTAATATGGTTGATGTTGCAGGGGATATTAGCATTGTTAAAAGTGGCAATTTGTTAAAAGTTAACCCAAGTGATAATGTTAACATCATTTTTGATAAAAAAAGTGGCTTTTTAACTGATTATGTTATTAATGGAGTTAGTTTGCTTAATCAAACGCCATCACAATATTTAGGGATTATGCCAGTTTTATATCGTGCGCCACTTGACAATGATATGAATATTAAAAAGTCGTGGACAAAATTAAATTATGATAAAGCCAATTTTACAAAAAATTATTTTAGCTACAAATACAAAAAAGGCATTGTAACTGTTAAGGCTGTTTACGCTTTTAACGCAAAGTTTGGCGGACAATTTATGGATGTTAAATATCAAATTGATGATAACGGCGTTATTACTGTTACAGTAAAATACAGCAATTTGCTTTTTGGAATGCCACCGCTTGCAAAAGTTGGGTTAAGTTTTGAAATGCCAAAAGAATTTGACCAAATTGAATATTACGGTTTGGGCGATAGCGAAAGTTTGCCCGATTTTACAGCTCATACTTATTTGGGATTGTTTAAAACCGACGTTGCTAAAATGAAAGAATGGTACATAAAACCGCAGGATAGCGGATATAGATGCGATGTTAGATATGCAAAAATTACCAATGGCAAAAAATTGGGCTTGCAAATTTTTAACCAAAATGCGCCATTTATTTTTAACGCAAGGCACAACACAATGCAAGATTTGCTAAAAGCAAAGCACCATAACGAACTTACTGACAGCCCAACAACATTAATTAATATTGATGGTTTTATTAGGGGTACTGGTTCTAATAGTTGCGGGCCTGCGCCACTTGCAAAATATTGCTTAAACAAAAGAAGATACGATTACGCCTTTAAAATAGTGCCAATTTATGAAAAAAATAATTAACGCTATCAAAAATAAAAAATATGAAAAAAATAATTAACGCTTACAAAAATAAAAAGGTTGTCGCAATTACAGTTTTAGTTGTTTTAATGGCAGTTTTGTTGCTATTAAAGCTTTCGGTTGCTGTTTGCGAATATGTTTTTGCACGGGGTATTTCTAGGGGATATCTGCGTTTTGTTGGGCTAATTAATGTTTATCTTCCTTTTTCAATTTTTGAAATGCTGTGCATTGTAGCGGTTTTGTTTGTATTGTTTACAATTGTAAAATGCATTTGTGAACGGAAAAATAAAAAAGCGGTTATTAACAGAGTTTTAACCCTTATTTTGGCTGTTTTTAGCGTGGTAAATTTGTATATTATTACAGTTGGAATGACTTATAATCGTAAGCCAATGCAGTTGAATGTTGAAAGTTACACATTAAAAGACAGCGAATTTGTTGATATTTATGAGTTTTTAGCGCAAGATTACAGCAATATTGAAAAAGATTTTAAAAAAGAAAATGGCTTAGTAAAAAGCCCTTACTCTTTTGAGCAACTTTCCGATATGATTTGCAAGGAATTTGGCAAACTTGATAGTTATTTTAATAAGGTAAAAACACGGGCTAAACCAATTTTATTTAGCGGTATTATGTCAAATTTTGGCATTTTGGGCATTACTTTTGCGCCAACCGCCGAGGCTAATGTTAATATTGACGCTCCACAGCAATTGTGGGCGTTTAGTATTGCGCACGAATTTGCCCACATCAACGGCGTTATGAGCGAAAGAGATGCCAACATTTTAGCGTTTTATGTTCTTTACAATTCTGGCAATAATTACTTAAAACTTTGCGCTTATGACAATTATTTGTCAGAGATTTCCACTGTGGTTTTGCTTTATAACGAACAAACTTTTAAAGACATTTTTGTAAAATTACCGCAAAGTTACAGCGATTGCACAACTTTTTTAAATAACTTTTGGCTTGAGCAACAGCAAAATGGCTTTAATAAAATTGGCAATTTTTTTAACAACATTTACTTAAAATTATCCGGCATTGCTGATGGCACAAACAATTATATTGTGCCAAGCGACCCTATTATTACAGATGACAAAAATGAATTTGACCGCCCAACAATAATCTACAATTTAAATACTATCCAAGCGATTATGGCGCAAGAATATTTTAGTAGTAAATAAAAATTGCAGTTAGAGAAGTTTAAAAAAATTAGGCAGTTTGCAAGAAAATGAAGTTTGAAAGTTTACAAAAAATGTAGTTAGCGCAGTTCGTAAAATTGATTTAGCCTTGCCAAAATTTAGTAAAAGTTGACAATTAAATTATAAACACTGGGTATATGCTGGTAAAATTTGCCTATTGACATTATATTTTTTTTGTAATATAATATTAGTAGATAAGGAGGTTGAGTTAATAACATACCCACACAAAATTACATAACTTTTAATGCACCGACATTATCGGGAAAATTTTTTAAAGTGTATGTAATTTTATTAACAAAAAACTTAATAAAAAGAAAAGCCAAGTTAGCAAACTTGGCTTTTCTTTTTGTTTATATTCTTTTTATTATCGTAAGTAGTAAGAATTTATATTAATATAAAGAACTAGTTATTATCTAACTGTGCAAAATTTAGCGCTTGCGTTGGCTTTTTAAAAATTTTGTTTATTGTAAAAATTGCTACGGGGATAAATATTGCTATGCAAATTAATTCTGCCACAGGGTAGCAAAACCAAATTGCGTTTAGCCCCCAAAACTTGCCAAAGATGTAGGCAAATGGCACAATCAACACCAATTGGCGCAAAAACGACATCATAAATGATTTTATGCCGTGCCCAACCGCTTGAAACATTGCGCTAATAATAATACCAAACGAAGCGGGAATAAAGCATAAACTAATGCGCTTTAACGCAATAATGCCAAGCTCTAAAGTTTCGCCTTCGGCGTTAAACATTTTTAAAAGCAAGTGAGGTATTGTATTAAAAATTGTTAGTCCAAAGCAAATTAACACAAAAGAAATAATTAACGAGTAGCAAAAAGTTTTAACAAATCGCTTTTTTTGTTTTGCGCCATAGTTGTAGCCTAAAATTGGCATTGCGCCTTGATTTAAACCAAAAATTGGCATAAAAACAAACTGTTCTAATCTAAAATAAATGCCCAACACAGTTACGGCGCATTCCTTATAAGCCTTTAGAAGCACGTTCATTATTGAGGTTGTAATTGAAGAAATTGAAAGCATTAAAGTTGAAGGCACGCTAACTTTTAATATTGCAGACGCATATTTTTTTTCGGGGCGAAACTTGGCGTTAAAAATTTTAACGGGTAGTTTGATTTTTTTAACTATAATCAATGTACAAATAAGCGCAAGCATTTGCCCAATTACAGTTGCTATTGCAGCGCCAATAATGCCAAGCGGTTTTGTGCCAAGCAAGCCAAAAATCAAAATTGGGTCTAAAATTATGTTTGTTATTGCGCCAACCAATTGCGATAACATTGGATAAAGCATATTGCCCGTAGCCTGAATAATTTTTGAACATGTTATTTCAGTAAAAAATACAAAACAAAAGCTAATGCAAATTGAAAGATAATTAATGCTATCGTTAAAAACAATTGGGTCATCAACATAAAATCCAATGTAAAGCCTGCTTAAAGGGTAGGCAAGCACTGTAAAAAATGTTGCAATAATAAGCGCAATAAACAAGCCGTTTTGCGCAGATTTTGATGCTTCATCAAATTTATTTTCGCCAAGTTTGCGTGAAACAAGCGAATTTGTGCCCACGCCAATGCCAATTGCGCAAGCGTTAACAAGCATTTGCAAAGGGAAGGCGTAAGTTATTGCAAGCAAGGCGGTTTGGCTGTATTTTGCAACAAAAATGCTGTCAACCAAGTTGTATAAAGCTTGAATTAACATCGAAAACATTGCGGGCAAAGACATTCTCACAAGTAATTTTAATATTGATTGCGTTCCTAATTTTTCTGTATTTTTATTCATATCACAACATTCTATCAAAATAAAAAATTATTGTCAAACTGTTGCATAATAAACATTTAATATTTTTTTATATTTATTTTAGCAAAAAGTTGTCAATTTTTTTACCGTTAAATTTTGTTGATATTTTAAATTGAAAAGTGGCGCAAAATAACAAAGAAATTAAATAACAAATGAAATAAGCAAGATAAAAATTGTAGTATAAACAAAACTACAAAAATGAAATAAGCAAGATAAAAATTGTAGTATAAACAAAACTACAAAAATGAAGTATAACAAAACTAAAAAATTATAGCAAAAATAAAACTACGAAATTGTAGCAAAAACAAAATTACAAAATTGTAATAAAAACAAAATTACAAGATTTAAAATAAAATAATTGAACATTTGTTGCAAATTAGCTGTAAAAAACAGCAAAAAGCAAGAAAAGTAAAATTTATGTTAAATTTGGTGTTCTTTTTTTCATATATATGCTAAACTGATAATAACATTTAAAGGACATTTGGAGGTGTATTTATTATGGCAAAAAAGAAAGCGAGCAAAAAGAAAATGTCATCACTTTGTATGATAATTTGTATGGTACTTGCTCTTGTATGCATTATTTCAGCGTTTTTACCAGTTTTTTCAACAAAAGCAGTTTTTGGTAAATCAACTAGTTTTTTGGGACACGAATTTTTAACAAATTTGTTTGAAATCAAACCAGAAAGTATGGAAGACTTATTGGTTTACGGAAAAATTGAGTTATTAAAAACCACTGATAAATCTTCAGCAGGCACATATATGGTTATGATTGGTTTGCTTGGCGGGCTTGTTTTAGGCATTGGAGCTTTGGTAACATCACTTTGGAGCTTTTTATTACATAATAAATTGTTTCGTAAATTAACAACAATTTTGTTTA
The DNA here is from genome assembly GCA_036653655.1 of Clostridia bacterium. GTDB lineage: Bacteria > Bacillota > Clostridia > Christensenellales > UBA3700 > JAVVTM01. Next base: position 5,166 of record JAVVTM010000086.1, read on the forward strand.
TTTTGTTAACGCTAGTTAGCGCAATATTGTTGATTGGCACATTTGTTTTAATGGGCAATGAGATTGTTAAAATGGTTATTTCTGTTGCGCCAATCTTAATGTTTATTGGGGCGGTTAGTGGCACAGTATGCTGTGTTTTAATTAAAAAGTAATTAAATAAATTACAATAGCAAAAAATAAAGAGGTAACAGTTTGTTACCTCTTTTTGTTTGTATCAATATTGTATCTTAAAATTAATTGTAAGCGTGCAAATTAGCGTTCTGCAATTGGCTTGTAATCCAAATGTTCTGCGGTATAAATGTATGCAGGGCGGATAATTTTGCCAGAGTTAACAATTTCTTCAATACGGTGGCTACACCAGCCAACAACTCTTGCGATTGCAAAAATTGGAGTGTACAATTCTACCGGAATATCCAACATTTTGTAAACAAAACCGCTATAAAAATCGATATTAGCGCTAACACCCTTGTAAATTTTGCGTTTGTCATTAATAATTTCGGGCGCTAAGCGTTCAACCTGTTTGTAAAGTTCGTAATCTTTTTGCAAGTTTTTTTCCTCAGCTAAAGATTTTATAAAGCGTTTTAACACTTTTGCACGGGGGTCAGATTTTGTGTAAACTGCGTGCCCCATACCATAAATTAACCCTGAGCCATCAAAAGCTTTGCGGTCGAGCAAATCGTTAAGATATTGGTTAACTTTTTCATCGCTGTAATCTTCTTTTAAAGTGGCTTTCATATCATCAAACATTTTTACAACTTTAATATTTGCGCCACCGTGTTTTGGACCTTTTAAAGAACCTAACGCAGCCGCAATGGTAGAATAAGTATCCGTGCCAGAAGAACTTACAACGTGAGTTGTAAAAGTGGAGTTGTTGCCACCACCGTGTTCTGCGTGCAAAATCAAGCAAATGTCAAGCAACCTAGCTTCCAATTTGGTGTAGGAGCTATCTGGGCGCAAACAGTGCAAAATGTTTTCGGCGGTTGACAAATCTTTTGAGGGTTGATGAATAATCAAACTTGCCTCATCGTGATAATGAATGTAGGCGTTGTAGCCATAAACACTCATAAGAGGGAATTGCGCAATAAGTTTTAAGCTTTGCTCAATCAAGTTTTCGATTGATAAATCATCGGGGTTGTCATCATATGGATACATTGAAAGAACGCATCTTGCAAGCACATTCATCATATCTTTTGAAGGCTTTTTAAGGATAATATCCCTAACAAAGCTTGCAGGAAGTGTGCGTAAATTAGCTAAAATTTCTTTAAAATGCTCATATTCATCTTTTTTAGG
>JAVVTM010000087.1:0-6324 GCA_036653655.1 Clostridia bacterium
AGTAGCACTTATTGCTCTAAAATAGCTTAAATTAACAAAACAGTTAACGCTCCATTGCGCTAACTGTTTTTTTAACTTTTAATGTGTTTATTGCTCCGCTTTTCATTGTAGGCAATATATTGCGTTTAAAGCGTTTCTTCTTTGTTAGTGATACGCTTTGTTGGAAATTTTGCTGTTTTTGAGTTTCTTTGTTAGGGTAATAATTTTTTAACTTTTAATGTGTTTATTGCTCCACCTTTAATTGCACGGGTTCAAGCTCGCCAATTGTGTTTTCTGCCTCTCTGCGCCTATAAATGCGTTTTATTGATATAACAAATACTATTATACTAAGTGTTCCTCCAATAATATCCGCAATTGTTTCCGCCAAAAATGCGCTCATTGCGCCGTAAAATATTGGCAAGATAAATGTCAATGGCAATAGAAACCCTAGCTTTCTTATTAGCGACAAAAATATTGCGTGCTTTGCGCAACCAAGCGCTGTAAACGCATCGACAATTGGATATTGAAAAGTCAAAAATAGAATACCATATGTGTAGTATTTAATACCTTTCATTGCAATTTGCGATATCGTTTGGTCATCGGTAAATATCTTAATAAAATACTGCGACATTGTCATTGCAATAGTAAACATCACTGCCAAAAATATAAAACATAACACCAATAAATACTTAAACGCAAGCGTTATTCGCTCAAATTGCTTTGCGCCAAAATTAAAGCTAATTACCGGTTGCGCACCCATTGTAATGCCTCCAAGTGGCATTATTATTAACTGCATAAAACTTACTGCGATTGTTGCGCCCGCAATTAAATTGTCGCCTTCTGCGCCACCAAATTTTTGCAAAACCGCATTTAAGCCAATTATTATTACACTTTCGGTCATCATAATAAAAAACGGCGAAACGCCAAGCGACATTACCTTTTTTACCACTCTAAAATCCAAGTTTTTGAACGACAAATGCACTTGACTCCTTTTGCCAAGCAAAAACGACATAACCCACAAACAAGATAACGCTTGCGATATTACCGTCGCAATTGCTGCGCCCTTAACGCCCAATTTGAAGGTAAAAATAAAAATTGGGTCTAAAATAATGTTAGAAATAGCACCCACAAAAATGCTTGCCATTGCAATTTTAGAAAACCCTTGACACGTTATAAATGAGTTTAAACCCAACGACAAAAGCGCAAATACAGTGCCATATAGGTAGATTGTCAAATATTCATTGGCGTAACCAAAAATGTTGGGGCTTGCGCCAAAAGCGCGCAACATTGGGTTTTTTACACACAAAAAAACTATTGTAATTACAACGGAAGTAACTAGCAAACTTACAAAACAGTTAGCCATAATTTTTTGCGCTTGTTGCTTGTTGCCCTCGCCAAGTTTTATTGCGATAAGTGGCGCTCCGCCTAACGCAATTAGATAGCAAAAGGAAGTAATTAGCGTTACAATTGGCGCACAAACGCCCACTCCAGCTAACGCTAAGTTGCCAATATCCGCAATATTGCTAATGTAAATCCTATCAACAATGCCATAAAGCACATTTACAAACTGCGCTATCATTGATGGTATGGTTAATTTTAACAATAATGGAAATATTTTATCCGTTCCTAAATTGTTTTCTCTTTTCACGTTGACTCCTTTTGCTGCGTTAAATTTTGCTACATTTTTTTCTATATTTTTGTTTTAACCTTCGCTTTTGCTTTTATACTACTAATTTTGTTTTTTTATATTTTTGTTTTTACTTTTATATTATTAATTTTGTTTTTATATTTCTGCCTTTACTTTTTGCTTTTGCTTTTGCTTTTAACTTATAGCTTTTTGTTTTTGCTTTTTAACTTTTAGCTTTTGTTTTTTAACTTTTTTCAATTATTGTTAATATTTTTATACTACTAATTTTGTTTTTCCCTTTATCCGCTTAACATTATAGGCGTTAAATAAAAAAAAGCTAGTAAATTTACTAACTTTTATCTTTTTCAAATTATTTTAAGTAAGCCTCCAGCCTGAAAATCGGTTTGCCCAATTTTACAAAGTTTGTTTCGTATTCTGTTTCAACATTTCCTTTAAATTTACTCTTGTGTAAATCTAAACTTACTTCTTTAAAAGCAAAACCGTTTTGGCTTAATTGTTCTATTGAATATTCAAATAAAAGTTGGTTATCTGTTTTTTGATGTATTTCTGCTTGTGGCAACATCAATTTTTTGTATATTTGTAAAAATTTGACATTAGTTAACCTATGATTTGCATAAGTGCTTTTTGGATATGGACAAGAAAAATTTAAATAAATCTTGCTTAATGTTTGAGGTTTTATGTAAAACTCCAAATTTTCAGCGCAACAATTTAAAAATCTTACGTTAGTTAAATTTTCTTTTTTTACAAGTTCGCAAGCGGAAACTATCACATTGCTAACCTTTTCGATGGCGACAAAATTGATGTTTGGGTTAAGTTTTGCCATTTCTGCGACAAACTGCCCTTTTCCACAACCAATTTCTAAATGCGTTGGGTTTGTGTTGCCAAAAAGAGTTGCAAAATCAAAAAGATTAATCTTTTCTTGCTGTGGGCGCAAATAAAAATCTATGCCTTCAACAAACAATAAAATATCCTTTACAAGTTCCATTCTTTCTTCTAAATGTTTCTTTTTTCTTAATCGCATATTATCTCCTGCTTGTAGTATATAGATTATTTTATATTTTGTAAATTGAATTTGATTTGTTTTACAACAAAAAAGCAACCGCTTGCACGATTGCCTTTGTTTGTTTAATTTTTAAAACAATAATTACTATTTAATAACAAATATTGTCAGTTTTTATAATAATTCTGCAAAATACTTAATTGTTCTTACCATTTGGCTTGTATAAGAATTTTCATTATCATACCAAGCAACAACTTGAACTTGAGTATTGCCATCTTCCATTGGAGCAACCATTGTTTGTGTTGCATCAAATAAAGAACCAAACTTCATACCGATAACATCGCTAGAAACGATTTCATCTGTGTTGTAACCAAAAGATTCGTTAGCGGCAGCCTTCATAGCTTCGTTAACTTGCTCGATTGTTACTTTGCCTTTGCAAACTGCAACTAAGATTGTTGTAGAACCAGTAATGGTTGGAACACGTTGAGCTGCGCCAATAAGTTTGCCGTTCAATTCTGGAATAACCAAGCCAATTGCCTTTGCTGCGCCAGTGCTGTTAGGAACGATGTTTGCAGCAGCTGCACGAGACCTTCTTAAATCGCCCTTTCTTTGTGGGCCATCAAGGGTCATTTGGTCGCCAGTGTAAGCGTGGATTGTATTCATAATACCACTCATAATTGGAGCTAACTTGTTTAAAGTGTCTGCCATTGGAGCAAGACAGTTTGTTGTGCAAGAAGCAGCAGAAATGATATTGTCAGCTTTTGTTAAGATTTTGTGATTTACGTTAAATACGATTGTTGGTAAATCTTTGCCAGCTGGAGCAGAAATAACAACTTTCTTTGCGCCTGCTGTAATATGAGCTGCAGCTTTATCTTTTGCAGTATAAAAACCAGTACACTCTAAAACTACATCAACATCAAGATCGCCCCAAGGAAGCTCTGCTGCGTTAGCTTTAGCATAAATTTTGATTTCTTTGCCAGCAACGATGATAGAATCAGCTGTTGCAACAACTTGATCTCCTAAAGCGTATCTGCCTTGAGAAGAATCGTACTTTAAAAGATGAGCAAGCATTGTTGGGCTTGTTAAATCATTGATGGCTACTACATCATAACCGTCCGCACCAAACATTTGTCTGAAAGCAAGACGACCAATACGGCCAAAACCGTTAATAGCTACTTTTACATTTGCCATATTTATATCCTCCAAAAAATTTTTTAAATGTTTAACATTAGTATTTTATACAAGTTTTAACAATTTTGCAACTATTTTGACATACTTTGCAAAAAATTTAACAACTTTTTATTAATATATTATTTTTTCGCTGTGTTTTACGCCTATTTTAAATTGTTAGGATTTAATACTTCCAACTCTGGCAAAACAAAAATGCCGTCTTTTCGTATCAATTTGCCGTCAAAATATATTTCGCCACCGCCATACTCTTTTGTTTGAATTAACACTAAATCCCAATGCACCGCCGATTTGTTGCCGTTAAACGCATCTGTATAGCTTGCGCCCGGAGTAAAATGGATTGAACCAGAGATTTTTTCATCAAACAATATATCGCCAATACCTTTTGTTATATAAGGATTAACGCCAAGCGCAAATTCGCCCACAAACCTTGCGCCCTCATCAGTATCAAAAATTTCGTTAATCAATTTGTTGTCGTTGCTGGTTGCCTTAACAATTTTGCCATCTTTAAATGTCAATTGCACATTTTCAAACTTAAAACCGTTTTCCACACTTGGCACATTATAAGATATCACGCCATTTACGCTGTCTTTAACTGGCGCTGTGTAAACTTCGCCATCAGGAATATTGCGTAAACCACTGCATTTTATTGCGTTAATACCCTTTATTGAAAAGGATAAATCAGTGTCTTTTGCCACAATACGAACTTTATCTGTCCTGTTCATTAACTCAACTAAAGGAGTCATTGCCGTATCCATTTTTTTGTAATCTAGGTTGCACACCTTAAAAAACATATCCTCAAACGCCTCTGTACTCATATTTGACATTTGGCTCATCCCCTCTGTTGGATAACGCAAAATAACCCACTTAGTTTGGTCAACGCGTATTTTACTGTGCACCGGCTCGCTGTAACCTATGCTGTACATTTTTGTTTTTTCGCTTGGCACATCACACATTTCGTAACAGTTGTTGCCCCCTCTAATACCAATATATGCATCCATTTTTTTCATTTTAGGCTCATCAAATTCACGCATTAAATCAACTTGCTCTGGTGTAATCCCTAGCATTAACTCCCGTGTAATTTTGTTGTCTAATATGGTTACAAATGGTTTTGCTCCAACCTTATAAACCTCTTTAATCAAACTGCAAACAAGTTGATAATCACAACCTTTTGCCTCGATTAAAATATTTTCTCCTGCCTTTAATTCACAAGAATAATTAACAAGATTATTTGACAATGTTTCAATTCTTTTATCTACTAGCATAACATCTGCCTCCTATTTGTCAATTATATTACTATTGTCCGCAAAATTCAAGTTTTATTACACATTTATTGATTATTTAATTAATTTTTACATTAATTTGCTTTTATAATTTTTTAATATTTTTTTTGCAATTTTATTAGATTTAAATAAATAGTTGTCATTTGTTAAAATTTGTGCTAAAATAATAAAATTAATAAACAGTTAATAAACATTATGGAGGGTATATTTATGCCATTAATGACAACAAAAAAAATGTTTGAAAAAGCATACCAAGGCCATTACGCTATTGGCGCATTTAATGTTAACAATATGGAAATTATTCAAGGTATTGTTGATGCTGCTAAAGAGGAAAAAGCTCCGCTTATTCTTCAAGTTTCTGCTGGCGCAAGAAAGTACGCAAACGCTACCTATCTTCGTAAAATGGTAGAGGCTGCTGTTATCGACAGCAATTTGCCAATTTGCCTACACTTAGACCACGGCGACACTTTTGAACTTTGCAAAGATTGCATTGATAACGGCTTTACTTCTGTTATGATAGATGGTTCTCATCATTCATTTGCCGACAATATCGAATTGACAAAAAAAGTTGTAGCTTACGCTCACGACCACGGTGTTGTTGTTGAGGGCGAATTGGGCAGGCTTGCTGGCGTTGAAGACGCTGTTAATGTTTCTGCTGCTGATTCTAGCTACACTCAACCAAGTGAAGTTTTTGAGTTTGTTACCAAAACTGGCGTTGATAGCTTAGCTATCGCTATTGGCACTTCTCACGGCGCATTTAAATTTAAACCAGGCACAAAACCACAACTTCGTTTTGACATTCTTGAGGAAGTTGCTAAAATTTTACCTAACTACCCTATCGTTCTTCACGGGGCTAGTTCTGTTCCTCAACAATTTGTTCAAACAATAAATATGTATGGTGGCAATCTTGATGATGCAATAGGTATTCCGGAAGATATGTTAAGAGAAGCCGCTAAAATGGCAGTTTGCAAAATTAACATTGATAGCGATTTGCGTTTGGCTTGCACAGCAGCTGTTCGTAAACACTTTGCAGAATTCCCTGGACACTTTGACCCACGCCAATATCTTGGCGATGCAAGAGCTAACATTAAAGAAATTGTGCGCCACAAACTTGTAGAAGTTTTAGGTTGCGCAGGCAAAGCAGATGAAATTTTAAAGTAATTTAAAATTTTACTCTAAAAACAACAAAAACTAAGGTAGCCCAAAAGGTTACCTTTTTTTATGCA
>JAVVTM010000088.1:0-6202 GCA_036653655.1 Clostridia bacterium
AATTATTGCGGGGTTGGTAACAAGTTCCGCCTTAACTTCTGTTGGCTCGCTGTTTGGGGCAACGGACGGTTTTGCGCTATCTTGCGCAGAGTTGCCTTCTCGCTGTTGTTGAAGTTTGTCGGTAATATCTTTTTTTGTTTTGCCAACAAGGTTATAAAACAAAATTGGTATGCAAGCTAACAAACTTGTAATGCCCGGCACAACTGTGTAAGAAAAATAAACGCCTTTTTTAACGCTTTGCGGAATTGCCGAAGGCTCGATTGAGGCGTCGTATTTGAATACAGAAAGCAAAATTAACCCAAGCGCAATGCCCATTGCAAGCGTAACTTTTATTGCAAATGTAAGCACGGCGTAAGCAACGCCCTCTGTGCGTTTGCCCGTTTTACTTTCGTAATAATCAACGCTATCCGCAACCATAACAATTGGCAAAATGTTGACAGCGCCAAATTGCAAACCAAGCAAAAACAAAAATACAAGCATAACATAAATGTTGCTAAAGCCAACAAAATAGGTTACAAGCGAAATTATAAAGCCATAAACGGACAATGCGATAAAAGTGTTTTTCTCGTTAAATTTTTTAATTAAAAGTGGGCAAAGCGCCATAGAAATCATAGTGCCAATGCCTGTTGGCAAGGCGATAATTAGCAACTTGTTTGCGCTACCCAAAATGCTAACAGCCGCTTGCACTTGTATGCCCATTGCAAGTTGGCGTCCAAACCCTAAAAAATAGGAAAGCACAATAAGCATTAACGGTTTGTTGTGCTTTAGGATAGTAAACATATCTTTAAAACTCATTTTATTTGAGGTATAAGGCACTCTTTCCTTGTTAAAAAAGAAAATTAAGCTAAGCAATCCTGCGCCTGCAATGGCAATAAATATTGCGTTAACCAAATATTCTGTTGCGCTAATTTTGCCCTCAAACCCAGCGCCACCTTTAATGCACAAACAAATAACTGGCACAATAACAAACGGCGCCGATTGACCAATAGATTTAAAGGTGTTAGAAATAGAAATCACATTTGTGCGTTCAGTAGGGTTGGGCGTTAGCACGGCAGAAATGCCCTGAGATGGCACGTCGCCAACAGTAATGCTAATGCACCAAAGAGTATATAGTACAAAAATATAAACATACAAACCTGCGCCCCTAAAGGGCACTTTTATAAACATTGCAATGGTTAAAATCACAATAGGAATTAATGAATAAATAATAAATGGCTTAAATTTGCCATTTTTACCTTGCTTTTTGCCCTCAATTAAATTGCCAACAATAGGGTCAAAAATTGCGCTAACAACTTTAGCTAGCAATAAAATAATGCCCACAATTGCAAGATTTGCGCCCGTGGTCATATTTAAAAACTCAGCAAAGTAGCTATTAAGATAAAACATAATGGTTTGCAAGCCAAACAAGCCCAAAGAATAGGCGAGTATTTCGCCAAATTTTATGTGTTTCTTTTCGTAAATATTTTCCATAACAGTTCCCCCAACTTAATTATAATACAATATTTTGCGCAAAAAAACAATAGCAAACAAAAAATAAGCAAACTTTATTTAATGTGTTTTTAAGTATAATAAAGCCAATGATTTTGTAGGCAAGAGTAAAATCATTGGCAAATAAAGCAAATTAGCAAAATTAAAGCGAGGTAAAAGCAAACAAAAAATAAGCAAACTTTATATTTTACTTTTTAGGAAGTAGTGTATCGTTAAATATTTTTGTCCGCTTTAGGGCATAAAAAAGTGGCAAGCCAAGCACATAAATTGTAAAGAATTGCGAAATAAATATAGAACAAAAATTTGTCCAATATCCAATATCGCCTGCCCAAATGTACCAAATAAGGGGCAAAAACAAAGCGTTAAGTATCACTGGCGGAAACATTGCAATAAGGGGCTTTTGCGCAAAACTCGTGTTAACAAGCCAGAAACTAGAGTAATTGCAGAACCTAAAACAATATCAATAATACCAAACGGGCTAGCTATGTTTGCAAGCATACAGCCAATGGTAACGCCCCAAACACCCTCAAACATAAATAGTGGCATAATTACCAAACTTTCCGACAACCTAAACTGAACAACTCCAAAAGAAATTGGCTTTAAAAGCAAAGCCAAACCTGCATACATCGCAGCAATAAGCGCAATGCGAACTAATTTTTTAGTCAAAAATAAAGCCTCCTTGGTTTTTTTAAATGGGTTTTGCCAAGCTACCATTTGCACCATTATAGCAACTATTTTTAAAATTGTACAATATTTTTTAACAATATTAGCTATATTGACTTATAATATATAAAAGAGTATAATAAATTAGAGGTGAAAGGTTATGTTTGAAAAAAGTGAAAAGGTTATGCAACAATTAACAAAGGGCGCATTTTTATGTTCTGGCGAAAACATAATGGTTATTGGTTGGGGCTTTTTGGGGTATATGTGGAAAAAGGAAGTTTTTATTGCTCCAATCCGCAAATCACGCTACACGTTTGACATTTTAAACCAAACCAAAAGCTTTACTGTAAGTGTCCCTAAAGAGGGCGAATTTGAGGAGGAAATCAAGTTTTGCGGTTCTAAATCGGGCAGGGAAGTTGACAAGTGGGAAAGCTTAGATTTGCGCAAAATACCGGCTAACCACGTGGATTCTTATATAGTTGGCGGTTGCGAAAAATATTATGAATGTAAGGTTGTCGCCGTTATCCCTATGACAAAAGATATGTTGGGCGCAAAGGAACAAAAATTTTATGAAAAAGATGACAATTTGCACTATTTATTTGTGGGCGAAATTGTTAACGACTAAGTTTTTTTATTAAAAATTAGGTTGTTTTAAAGGGTAAATTATTAGCCATCAAAAAAATGTTTTTTTACAAAACTACATTTTATGCGTGGCTAATTTTATGTTTACAAACAAGCGTGCGCAATATTGTTACACACCAAAAAATATAAAAACAATGCCAAAAACACCAAAAACACCAACAAGCAAGCAGGCAATTCTTATGGTATTAAAACCTATAAATGGCGATAATATCGCAACCAAAATTATGCCCGCCAAACTGCTTAGCAACAGTTTTGGTATCGCTCGCATTTTACAGCCACATAACCACAAAATTAATGCCAAAATGGCTATCCCCACCAAAAATATTAAAAAATATTCATAAAAGTACATATTTAATTATATTAAAAAGCAAGATAGTTATTACTTTACTTTACATTTAGCGTTTAATTGTATAAAATAACAGTAGTTAACTTTTAGGAGTAGGGTATGTCTAAAAATAATAACAACACTTTCGTTCAACAAATTGCAAATATCCACGAGGATTTTTCTCAGTGGTACACCGATGTCGTTCTTAAAACCGAGCTTGCCGATTACGGCCCTGTTAAAGGCACAATGGTTATCCGCCCGTATGGCTATGCAATTTGGGAAAAAATTCAGGAAGAATTAAATATTAGGTTCAAAAAAACCGGTCATAAAAATGCGTATTTTCCAATGATGATACCATATAGTTTTTTTGCAAAAGAGGCAGAACACGTTAAAGGTTTTGCGCCAGAAGTTGCATTGGTAACTCATTATGGAGAGGAAGAATTGGCAGAAAAATTGATTGTCCGCCCAACAAGCGAAACAATAATTTGCGATATGTACTCCAAGTGGGTTAAAAGTTGGCGAGATTTGCCAGTGCTAATTAATCAGTGGGCAAATGTTTTTAGATGTGAAAAAACCACACGCCCATTTTTGCGCACGAGTGAATTTTTGTGGCAAGAAGGGCACACTTTGCACGCCTCTCACGAAGAAGCTGAAGAAGAAGTGCTAAAAATGCTTGGCGTTTATGAGGAATTTACAAAAAATATCCTTGCAATGCCTGTTCTTGTTGGCAAAAAATCTGAAAAAGAAAAGTTTGCCGGCGCAAATGCAACATATGGCATGGAGGCTATGATGCTTGATGGCAAAAGCTTGCAAGCTGGCACATCGCACGATTTAGGTTGCAATTTTGCTAAAGGTTTTAACATTAAATATTTGGATAAAAATGGCGAACTTCAATATCCTTTCCAAACAAGTTGGGGCGTTTCTACAAGGCTAATTGGCGCTTTAATTATGGCTCACGGCGACCAACGAGGCTTAGTTTTGCCTCCAAGAGTTGCTCCAATTCAAGTTGTTATTGTACCAATTGCAACACATAAAGGTGGTGTAATTGAGGTTGCGCAACAAATTAAAACGCAATTAGAACAGGAAAATATCCGTGTAGAATTGGATACTCGTGAGCAATCCGCTGGCTTTAAATTTAACGATTGGGAAATGAAAGGCGTGCCAATTCGCTTAGAAATTGGGCCAAAAGATATCGAAAATGGCGTTGCAGTTATTGCAAGGCGTGATAGTTTTGATAAAATCAATGTCAATATTAACGATTTGCAAGGGGAAATTCCTAAAATTCTTGATGCAATCCACGAAAATATGTACCAAAAATCTCTAGCGCAATTAAATTCGCACATTGTTGTTTGCCACACAATGGAAGAAATGCAAACCGCTTTAGATAACGGAAATTTTGTTAAAGCAATGTGGTGCGGAAGTAGGCAATGCGAGGACACCGTTAAAGCGCAAATGAGCGCCTCAACTCGTGTTATGCCGTTTGACCAAACTCCAGTTGGCACAAAATGCATTTGCTGTGGCAAAGATTGCTCAGCCGAAAGCGATGAGGGTAAGGTTATCTATTTTGCGCGCGCATATTAAACTTTAATAAAACGGTTTATGCTTCACAAAACTTCATAAGTTGCGCGTGGTCGTGTATGCAAAATACACTCCCAGCGCCCCTTAATTCGTTTTCTTCGCCTAAACACATTTTCTTAAAGTTTAATTAATATAAAGCGTAATCTGCATTAAAATATAAACAATATAAAGAATATTTTGTTGCAAATTAAATATTTTACAAGAATTTTAGCTAAATTTGTTAAATATTTTACTTTTTAGGTTAAAAACGCTACACAATTTGCAAAAGTGTGCTAAACTATAAGTGTTTAAAAAATCAAACACAACATTTAGCTTATTATTAAAAGTTGTTTAACCAATCTTTGAAACTAAACTTTATATGAGTTTTCTTTTGCAAGTAAAAACAATTTTTATAATTAATATTTTTAAAGAGTTCGCAATGCGAGCTTTTTTTATTTGCTTAAAAAGTATCTTGATTAACAAGAGATTTAAAAAATGATTGCAATAAATCAATTAAGCCGTTATAATTAAAATACCAAGATAGGGAAAGTTAAATGATGGAAATTAAAAAAATCAAAGTAGCGACTTTGCTGAGTTAGGTGATTAAAAAAATGAAACTAGAAAATGTTAGTAAAATTTATAAAGTAGCAGAAGGCGAAACAAAAGCGTTAGACAATGTTTCGGTTGCTTTTTCAAGTAAAGGATTGGTTGTTATTGCGGGCGAAAATGGCAGTGGAAAATCAACTTTACTTAATATCATTGGCAAAATGGACAATAAAAGCGATGGCGTTGTTACTTTAGCGCACTTTAATTATGACAATCTTACTAAAAAAGATGAAGATGAAATTCGCTTTAATTATATAAGTTATATTTTTCAGGCGTCAAATTTAGTTAATTACTTAACAGTTTATGAAAACTTAGAAATTATTTGTCAAAACAATAGTGAGAAAATTAAAACTGCATTAAAAACCGTCGATATGGAAGATTACGAATTGCGTTTTCCTAACGAGTTGTCGCAAGGGCAACAACAACGTGTTTGTTTGGCAAGAGCAATGCTATCGCCCACCCCAATTTTGCTTGCAGATGAGCCAACTTCATCGTTAGACCCAGCAGGCGCTAAAGAAGTTGCGCGCTTGCTAAAAGAAGTTTCTAAGGATAAATTAGTGTTGGTTGTAACGCACGATTTAAAGCTGTTTGCCGATTATGATAGGTGTATTGTCCTTGAAAGAGGCAAAATAATTGAGGATAACATAATAAACAAGTGTGAAACTCTTACAGAAGTTGACAATATAACACGCAAAGCAACGCTACCAATTAAACCAATAATTAACGCCAGCAAAAGGAAAATTCGCAAAAATATTGGCAGTTTTATTGTTAATGTTTTTATGGTGTTAATTTTTATTTTAGGCATTACAGTAGTGGCAAATATTCCTTTTAAGTTTAATTACAAAATATATACAAACGCAATAGAAAAACAAGGTTACAATTATATTAATGTTTCGGGCGATATAAATAGCATTAGCAATG
>JAVVTM010000089.1:0-6193 GCA_036653655.1 Clostridia bacterium
ACTTGCCACAATTTTTCGGCATAATCATCTAAGCTACCTGCAACAACTTCGTAGCCAGCATACTTTTTTGTAAAGTTTTTGTAGCTGTTTTCTAAGGCTTTTTTACCTTTTGCGCCACAGTTATCTGGAGTATGGTCAAAATACAAAATATCATCAATAAATGGCGTGCTAAATTCTCCGCCATAGCCCTTAGAAGAATAGATAACTATCACTTCGCTATTATTATATTTCCATAAAAAACATTCCGGAGTGTTTGGCACGGCAGAAGCGGGATTGACACCAATGTGAACAAGTTTTATGCCCCTTTTAGCTAGATAAGGAAGCATTGCAATGGTATGCCCCGGCACATCACTAAATTTTGCCGAAATGGTTTTTTTGCCACGGATATTATCAATTTTATCAACAAGCGATAAACCATATTCAAAAAGAAAACCGTCCATCAGCTCTGTATGCGTGGTAAAAGGGAATGCGTGCGCCACAATATCTCCCCTCTTTAAGGCGTTTGCAACCTCTGCTTTTTGCTTGTCTGTGCCAAGCGTTAAGGCTTTATTAATCAACCATGAACCCGTTGTCCAAACAAACTTCTTTTTGTCTGTATTTACTTCTTTGGCTATTTGTATGGCGTTTGGGATAAAATTATCAATATATTTCGCTAAAATATTTGTTGCGTAATCGGTAAACCCCAAATCTAGATGTGTTTTAGACACAATAATCACTTGTTTGCTCATAATTCTCCACTCAATAATAATTATAATTCTTGATATGTTAATAATATCACATCAATCTTTTGTAGTCAATAAATTGTTTTTTTGCCAAATATTAAAGCTTAGTCAATGAAATGTTTTTGCCAAATATTAAACCTTAGTCAATGAAATGTTTTTGCCAAATATTAAACCTTAGTCAATAGAATGTTTTTTGCCAAATATCAAACTATACACATAAAAGAAGCAACAAAACTAGTAAAAAATCATATAATAAAATAATTTGTGAAATATTTATCAATATCGTTGACAAGTATAAAAAAATGTGCTACTATACTCAATATTAATTTAAAAATAGCAAAATAGATAAAATTTATATTTAAGCTAAATTGCCTTTTAATATTTTTTGGTTATACAACATAGTTATGCTTATATTTAAGTGCCAAATCAAATATGATTGTGGCTTTTTTTAAATAAAACTTAAACATTTACAATTTAACTTAAATCAAATTTGCTTTAAAACTAACTGCGCTATTAGCAAAGTTTTGAGCAACAAAAATAAAGAAAAGGAGCTGTCATGAAAAAAATTATTTTAAGTTTAGTTCTTGTTATAATAATGATTATGGCATCTTCAACGCTTGCGTGTTACACCTCTGAGGGTTCTATCACAAGCGGTAGCATAAATTCTGGCGAAGAAAAATCATTGGAAATTGATGGCTTTTACACTTTTACTAAAACCATTAGGGTTGAAAAAAATCAAAAATTTATGATTAGCTTCGTTTTTGACGGCGGAAAAGCTGGCGTTGATTACAGCCTATATTATAATGTTTTTTACAATCCTTTAGGCAAAACGCAAATTCCTCTTAACATTAAGCTTGTCAAAACGGATAAAAGTGGCGCTCCATTGGAAAAACAAGGCAAATTGTTGTATTTAAACGATTATGATTTTCCTAATGGCCCACAAAAATTGTTTTTTGATGAAGGGCAAAAAAATTATTACAGGCTAGAATTTGAATTTGCGCAACAAAATCAAAATGACCCAATATATTACAATGATATTAAAATTCAATTGCAAGGCGTGGCGCAAACAAAAGCATCAAATTATCAAGCTTCAGATATTTTTTATCAAATAAATTATGCGCAACAGTTGCTTGAATCAATGACCGAACAAGAACGCAAAGCTATTTTTGGATATCAGTATATTAACAACGAAATGATACGGGCTCAAGTTAAAATATTTAACTACTATACTTTCCCAAAAATTACTACTAAAAATGATACATTTTATATCCAACCATTCATTCCTCAAGTGCTTGACGCTGATGGCAAAAAAGTTTTAGATTGTAGCCAAAGCATTATTTTTGGCAAGACCGATCAAGTGGATAGTTGGTTTACGAAATATATTTATGACTACGAAACTGCAACTTGGTATTATAACATAAAAGGCATTTCACTACCTAATTTAACTTGGAATGATGTTAAAGCAATTTTACATTCAAGCGATAGCCAGTGGAAACCAATAGTTTTTAAATAAACTGCACTGTTTAGGCAAAACATTAATAATGCAAAATTGTAAAGCAAGAAGTTTAGTTAATGTGTTACTTAAATGTGCCATTGCTAATTATAACTTTAATTACATTAACAAAAATACTTGACAAAATTAATATCCTATGATATTATTATAAAACAAATGTGAAAGGCAAAATATGTGAAAGCATATGGCGCAAAACTAAAGGGTCTAAGTCGAAAGATATGATTGCCAGTTACCTCAGAATATTCTGAGGTATTTTTATGTCAAAATGCCTTAATAGCAAAATCTTGCGCAGGCAAATGTATTAAAATGCGTAAGTAATTAATAGAAAATAAATTTTTAGGAGAATATATATGAAAAAAACATTAGTTACACTAGCTTTAGTTCTTATCGTAGTGTCATCACTAGTTTCAGGAACACTTGCAATGTACTCAACATCAGCAGATAATTTTGCTAATGGCTCAGTTGAAGCAAAAGAATTTACAGTTGTTACTGCTGCAGAAGACAGCTTTAAACAAAATATTCAAATTGCTCCGGGCGAAAAAATTTCTATGGCATTTACAGTTAAAAACTTTGATGGCGCAATAATTACAGAAACAGCAATGGATTTGGCAATTAAAGTTACATTAAAGGCAGCAGATGGCAAAACAGCTATTGCTCCACTTAAAATTTCTGTTACAAAAGCTGACACAGCAATTGGCACATTAAAAGATAATGTTATTGAAATTACTGATAAATTTGATGTGAAAACAGTAGGGCAAACTTACAATTATACAGTTGTTATAGAATGGCCAAATGGCGATTCAGCAATTGATAACCAGTTTATTGGTTCAAACTTTGGTTCAGCAGTAAGTGTTTCTTTGGTTGGCACACAAGTTATTGCTTAATTAACTCAAATCTAAACAAAAGACACCTAAGGCAAGTATTTAGGTGTCTTTTTTGTTTAATTTATTATTTTGCTAGCATAATCATAAAATATACTGTAAAATAGAAGTTGAAAAAGGTTGTTTTGTTTTAAACGCTTTTTACTCTCAAATTAAAATTTTTAATTTTTTGATAATAAAACTATACAAAATTTTAATACTACTCTAAACTGTTTTGTTACACAATAATGTACGGGAGATATATGAAAGACTCTAAATATACCACTAAAGAAGAACTTGAAAATGAAAAGGAACAATTAATTAAGGCAATCAATACAGAAGGGAAAAACCAAATACCGCCCTCTAAAATTGTCAAAAATTGCATTTATGCCATTATTATAATTTTTCTATTGGCTATACTTTCTAGTGTTTTAATATCTAAGTTGGCAGGCGATATTCCAAATGTATTTGGCATTTATATCTTTCAAGTGGAAACCGCCAGTATGGAGCCCACTTTAAGTGAAGGCACTGTGATTATATCCATTAATCCCTCATCAGAAAAAAATGTTAATGTTGGCGATATTGTTACATTTAAAACCACAAAAGGGCAAATTGTTACCCACCGCATTGTCGAAAAGGTGGCTGATGGCTACTTTACTAAGGGCGACAACCCCAAAAATTCAATTGATGATGAAGTGCTTACATTCAATCGCATCATCTCAGTAATGAAATTAAAGTTTTGAGGAAACAAATATGGTTACAATAAAAAATATGGACTTATTAAATAAAATAAAATCTTTTAAACAGCGCAAAACAAACAAATCAAACGCAACCGATGCTAGCGCTCTAGCCCAAAATGATGGACAGTTTAAAAAAAACGGCAGCAATTTTGTTAATTTAGAAATTCTTGATGAGCAAATTGCACAAAACGATGTGGTTTCACTTCCTCAAGACGCAGTTTCTGCTGTCGAATTAAAAAACATCACTTCTAAGGAAATGATTTATTTAGAAAATAATTGTTTTATGCACATTTTGCACGGCATTTCCTTTAATGTTAACGAAGGCGAGATTTTTGGGTTAGGCTCAAAAACAGTTAATGAACAAGTTATCATAAGCGAGATTGTTGCAAATATACGCGCATATTCCGCTGGCGAATGTTATGTTTTTGGCGAAGAACTTAGCTCAAAAAAAAGAATTCAAAAAGAAAATGTTTATTTTATTGATACGGCTACAATGTTGTTTGAAAATATGAATGTTTTAGAGTATCTTATGTTGCTTACAGCAAATAAAGCTACAAATGAGGCGGAACGGCAACTTAAAATATTGCAAAAGCTTGAAAGTTTTGGGCTTGATTACATTGCCCTTACCATTATTAATAGCCTTAGCGCCGAAGAAAAAATTTTAGTAGAACTTTTTGCTTCGCTTTTTACAAATACCAAGTTGTTTATTGTTAATCTTGCAAAATATTGCTTTGATGGACGAGAAATTTCCGTTTTATACAACATTGCAAAATATATAAAATCAAAACATTTTACACTATTTATTACAACTATGCAACCGAAAATTATTGGCATTATTTGCGATAAAGTCGCCTATATTAGCGGTGGTAAAGTTAGTTATTTTGGCGATGTCAGCCAGCTTATAAAGCAAAAAGATAACATACAATTTTTAATTAACGATAGCGACTTGCAAGGCATTTACAATCAATTACTAACAAAAATACCCGATTATACCTACAATCTTGTTGGCGATACACTTTTTGTGCTTGATGATAAGGAACGGGCAGACAATTTGTTTTTGGCAAAACTTGCACAAAACAACATCGTTCCCGCAAAGATAAAAGTAAACTTGGGCAGAGTGGAAAATTCATTTGAAAGGTTGGATAACGAAAGTGATTTATAAAAACAATTACTTAAACAAAGAACTAAAGGAAGCCTTTATTGATAAAAAAAATAGCAATAAAAATATGCTTTGGATAAGCATATTTTTAGGCGTTATTTCGTTTGCAATTTATTTTCTTTTTCAAAGTATGACCGAAAGTGTTATTAAAGATTTTTTCCCTTCTATCATATCGCCCTCATATTTTGCGACGCTTTATTTGTATATAAATTTATCAACAATATTTTTTATTTTCTACAATCTTTTTTATTACGATTTATTAACATTTTCAGAAATGCGAAAAAGCAAATGGTATGTGCTAATAAAAACTGGTAGAAGCTCCATAGCAATTATTGTTTTAAAAATGTTTGCACGGTTTGTCAACACCTTTCTTATTTACACATTGGGCTTTTTGGCAACATTAATTATGACAAGCGTGTTAAATTACAAATTTATTATATTGTATATTTTCCCTCTTTTTTTATCGGGCATTATACAAATACTTTTTATGTTGTTTCTTATACTTTTCTTTTCACTTGTATCTAGCAATAAAACGCACACAAAATATGCCATAATTTTTTCTTTTGTATCGCTTTTTATTTTTAAATGCTTAAGTGGTTACTACTCTTTTGAATCAAACAAAATTTTAATGCAAAACATTGGGCAAATGATAATTCAACCATACATCTTGGTTCTTCTTTGCTTTATTTTTGTACTTTTAATAGCAACAATTTTCTATGCAAAAAAGCGTTGTTTTTATTCGCATAGGGAAAGTAAATTGCAAGGCAAAATTGCAATAATTGATAAAAAAACTAATGATATCACAGGCGTTGTTAAACACAAAAAACTAAACAAAAAATGGTTTGAGTTTATTTTAAATGGCGCTGTGCTTACCGTTATTTTATTGGCGCTTGGGCTTAATGTCTTTGTCCTTGTAATGTCAAATGACCGCACAGATAGCGCTATTAAGCCACTAAATGGCAAAGTTCCTTACATTTTTTCTTCTTCAACAATGTCGCCTATTATCGAAAAAAACGATTTAGCTTTTTTCAAAAAGATAGACCAAAACTACACGCTTAAAGTTGGCGATGTTATAATGTTTAAAGATGACAATGTAACTTATGTCGAAAAAATATTAGAAATTAATGATAAAATAATTGTTGATATTGTTGCATATCCGCCAAATTCAGCGCCAAATTCAATGAGAAAGATAATCAATC
>JAVVTM010000090.1:0-6189 GCA_036653655.1 Clostridia bacterium
AACGAAACAATACAAAAATAAAGTAAAAAAATAGTTGCAAAAGCCAAATAATTTTAAAACAAAACAACACAAAAGCAAAAACTAAATAATTTTAAAACAACACAACACAAAATAAAAAATCCCCACTAAAAATGTGGAGATTTTTTTGTTTTAAAACTGTCAAATTATTCTCTGCCCTCATCTAGGTAAGACGCTTGCATATCAGCAATATGTAGGTGCAGGCAAAGAGGAAATTCTTCATACGCTTGCGACAAGCTGTAACTTCCGCCTTTAACACGCAAATCAAAGCCACCCATATGCCAGTTTATAGCCATAGCTTCTTCACGAGATAAGCGGATAAATCCGTTGACAATATAAACAGATTTTTCGCCGTGTCCGTAAGGTAGAGCGTCATCAATGGTGTAAAAGGGTTTTTGCACCCAAACGCCGTTTTCTTTAGTGTTTCGGTAGTCAATTTTGTAGTAGTTAATCTTGCACAAATCGTGCAATAATCCACAAATTGCGATAGTTTCTAGCGAGTATTTCTGTTCAAAATCTTCGCCATATTCGGCTTTAATTAAAGCGAGCAAGCGGTTAAAAACATTTACGCTATGGTCGCACAACCCACCCTCACAAGCAGAATGAAATTTTGTGCTAGAAGGAGCGACAAAAAAATCGCTTTTTTCTAAGTACTCAAGCAACGCTTGAGAGTTTTCTCTTTTAATGTTTGCAAATGCGTTCAAAAAATCTTCTTTCATTTTTCCCCTTTAAAGTACTTTATTTTTTCGCAGTTAGCGATAATTTTGCGTGCCTCGCTTAAGTTTTGCAACAACCCAAGGCTAACAAATTGAATTGCCAAATTGCCTAAAGCAGTTGCCTCAACAGGGCCTGCGGTTACTGTAATATTAGCAAGTTCCGCTGTTTTTTGGCAGAGATAATCGCCTTTACTGCCACCGCCAATAATGTGGATAACACGGTAATTTGTTTTCATTGTGTCGCAAATTTCTTTGTAAATATTGGCGTAACAAACTGCCAAACTATCATAAATTAGCTTTACAATATCCCCCTTGCTATTTGGTATTTGCAAGTGATGTGTTTTGCAGTAGTTGGCAATTTGGAGTGGCATATCGCACGGTAACATAAATTCTTCGGCGTTGGTATCGATAATTGCGTTGATAGTTGAACCCTCCATAAACTCATCCATTTTTTTAAAAGTTATGGTGTTATCGCTTTCGTTCCAAATGCGTTTGCACTCTTGCATAAGCCACATACCCACCACATTTTGTAGGTAGGTAATACTGCCAAAAGCGCCCCCTTCATTAGTAAAGTGTTTGTTGCTAAAAACTGGTTCGCAATTTTCTACGCCAATTAGCGACCAAGTGCCACAGCTAATATAAATGCTAGGGTCGGCAGAATAAGGAGTGGATACAATTGCGCTTGCCGTGTCGTGCGTGCAAACGGCGATAACGGGCACTTGTTTTATGCCCAATTCTGTTGCTAAATCGCATTTTATTTTGCCATAAGTTTCGCCTGTTTTGATTATATCGCAAAACAAACTTCTTTTAATATCCAATTTTTCTAAAATATAATTGCTCCAATTTTTTGTTTTGATATCAAGCAAACCAGTAGTTGTCGCAATGGTATATTCGGCGCGCATATTGCCAGTTAAAAGGTAGGCAAAGTAATCGGGGATTAAAAGCATTTTTTTTGCCTCAGCAAAAACCGCCTCAGATTTGTGCGCAAAAAGTTGATAAATAGTGTTAAAGCGTGCAGGGCTTGTGCCAGTAATTTGGTACAATTCTTGTTGAGATATAAGGTTGTAAACTTGTTTTTCCGCCTCGATAGTGCGAGTATCACGGTAGCAATAAGGGTTTTCCAATTTTTCCCCGTTTTCGCCCAACAAAACATAATCAACGCCCCAAGTGTCAATGCCAATTGCCTCAATGTTTTCGGTGGCAACCAATTTTAACGCTTGCTTAATGTTGTCAAACAAATAATCAACATCCCAACGCAAGCCGTTGTTTTGCACAACCGTATTTTTAAAGCGACAAATTTCGGTATAGACAATTTTGTTGTCTTGCAACTCCCCAAGTAGCGCCCTCCCAGAAGATGCGCCAAAATCAAATGCTAAAACTTTATTAATCTTTTTCATAATTACCATCCATTCCTTCCATTCCTTTATTATAATTGTAAAGTATATTATTGTCAACATTGACAAACATTAAAATAAGATATATAATATTGTTAAAAAAAGGTGAGAATATGAAAATAAAAATAGGAATCAGACCAATAATTGACGGCAGAAGGAAAGGCGTAAGAGAAGCCTTAGAAACTCAAACAATGAATATGGCGAATATGGCTAAAGAATTAATACAAAAAAATGTATTTTACACTGATGGCTCGCCCGTAGAAATTGTTGTTGCCGACAGCACTATTGGCGGTTGCAACGAAGCTATCGCTTGCGCCGAAAAATTTGAAAAAGAAAATGTAACAGCAACATTATCAGTAACGCCTTGTTGGTGTTATGGCACAGAAACTTTTGATATGTCGCCAAACACAATTAAAGCGGTGTGGGGCTTTAACGGCACCGAGCGCCCGGGGGCAGTTTACCTTGCGGCAGTTATGTCTGCGCACGCTCAAAGAGGTTTGCCAGCGTTTAGTATTTATGGCAAAGATGTGCAAGATATGGATGCAAAAACCATACCAGATGACGTTGCGGAAAAAATTATCCGTTTTGCCAAATGCGCTCTTGCGGTTGGCAGTATGCGCAACAACTCATATTTGAATATTGGCGGTATCGCAATGGGTATTGCAGGTTCTTGCATTGATAGCAAATTTTTGCAACAATATCTTGGCTTGCGCACCGAGTGGGTTGATATGACCGAAATTTTGCGCAGGGTACACCTAGAGATTTTTGATAAAGATGAATATATTATAATAAGGAAGTGGATTAAAGATAATTGCCCTATTGGCAAAGATTTTAACGCTAATCCAAAAACGCCCGAGCAACTTGAAAAAGATTGGGATTTTGTCGCTAAAATGACATTGATTATTAAAGATTTAATGAAAGGCAACAAAAAACTAGCAGAAAACGGTTGGAAAGAGGAGGCGGAAGGACACCACGCAATAGTTGGTGGTTTCCAAGGTCAACGAAATTGGACAGATTGGCTACCAAACGCCGATTTTACCGAAGCAATATTAAATACCACCTTCGATTGGAACGGCATTAAAGCGCCAACAGTTTTTGCAACGGAAAACGACAGCCAAAACGGCTTAGCAATGTTGTTTGCAAATTTGTTAAGCAACAGAGCAAGCGGGTTTGCCGATGTGCGCACTTATTGGTCGCCTGAGGCTGTAAAGCGTGTTACAGGTTGGCAACCAACAGGCAGGGCGCAAAACGGGTTTATCCACTTGATTAACAGTGGAGCGGCTGCGCTTGACGCAACAGGCTTAGCGGTTGATAAAGAGGGCAACCACGTTATGAAAAAATGGTTTGATATGACTCAAAAAGATGTTAGCGCTTGCTTAAAAGCAACCGATTGGGCGCCTGCAAACCTTAGCTATTTCCGTGGGGGTGGCTTTTCATCACACTTTAAAACTCAAGCCGAAATGCCAATTACAATGGTTAGGCTAAACTTGGTTGATGGCTTAGGCCCAATGCTTCAAATTGCCGAGGGTTACTCAGTTGTTTTGCCAGATGCCGTGCACAAAACTCTTGATGAGCGCACCGATAAAACTTGGCCAACCACTTGGTTTGCTCCAAAACTAACAGGCAAAGGTAGCTTTACTGATGTTTACTCTGTAATGGCAAATTGGGGCGCAAATCACGGCGCATTCACTTATGGACACGTGGGCGCAGATTTAATTACCTTGGCAAGTATGTTGCGTATTCCAGTTGCAATGCACAACGTTGAGGATGAGCGCATTTTCCGTCCACACGCTTGGAACGCATTTGGCACAGAAGATAAAGAAGGCGCAGATTTTAGAGCTTGCAAAAACTACGGCGCATTGTACAAATAATAGCAAAGATTATAGTAATAATGGTCAATAATTATAGTAATAATGGTCATTTTGGTTAAACGCTAATTGAAAACTAGCAAAATCATAAAATATTATGCAATACTATAAAACTATAAATTACAATAACAAACAATAAAATTTAAGGGCTTTAACTGCAAGTTAAGGCCTTTTTTTATAAAACCAAATTAAGTTTCATATATATATTTGAGAGCTATTGACAATTTAAATATTGTGTTATATAATAAATTAAAGGGTAGGAAAATGCTATTAATTAATATCAAAACATTTTTTAAAAACAAAGTGTTTGCAACAGCGTTTATGCTACTGCAAATTCTTATTTGCATAGGGCTATTTTTTAGTTCGTATGTTTTTAAAAGCGTTTACTATATTGATGATTATGATAGGATTAATGATAGTTTTTACATTGAAAATGTGGCGTTAGACAGCGAGGAAATTTTAACAAAACTTGATAAAAGGGTAAAAGATTTTAGCGATATTATTGTACAAAAAGTGGTTGATGAAGATTTGATGATTTGTCATTTAAAAGGAAAAGGTTTTGTAAATAGTGGCAAGTTTGTTGACAACAACAGCAACGAACCGCAGATTGTTGTGGGTAAAAGCACAAAAAATGGCGCAGTTGGCATTGGACAAAGTGTTGTCATTGGGCAAGTTAGTTACAAAGTTGTGGGCATTAATAATGTGGCAGATTTTCATTTTGTAAACACCGCAAGCGTTAAGGCGGAAAAATTTGGCGAAGTTAAATTTATTGCAAACAAGCAAGTAACATCAACTAATATTAAGGGTTTTAACAATGTTTTGACAAAAGCGTTTGCAACAGAAGTTGTTAATCCGCCACTAAAAGACTTTATTGAACAAATGAATGATAGCAAAGTGATTGTGCTTATTTGCTGTATGTTTTTAGTTTTGTTTGCAGATGCGATGTATTTGATGTCGTATGAAATTAAAAAAAGAGGCAACAGAATTAAGGCGTACATTGTTTGTGGTTTAAAAAAGAACAGAATAATTGTTACATATTTTTTGGAAGTTTTTCTTTATCTAACATTGCAATTTTTTGTTGCGTTAGCAATTTTTTATATGTTTTTTCCTATTATTAAAGAGGGCGTTTTGGGCTTTCAGTTTTTAGATGTTATGTATAGTTTTGTAACATATATGTTGCTAAATTCCATAATAATTTATCCGCTTATTAGCAAATTTATTAATACCATCAGGCGAGGAACACAATTCTAATCAGGGCGTAAATAAATTTGAAGGTGCGCTGGCAAAACTTAAAAATGTTAAGGCGACGCAACAATATGAGCATTTTACAATTAAAAATTTTGGCTTTATTAATGTGCTTGATGGCGAATTTGCTTGCATTATGGGCAAATCGGGCAGTGGCAAAACAACACTACTCAATGTGCTAATTGGGCTACAAAAGGCTACCAAAGGGGTTGTAGAAGTTGAGGGCGAACAGATTAACACCTTTAATGATACTAAATTATCAAGTTATAGAAGCAATATTGTTGGCTATATTATGCAAGATTATATGTTAATTGATGAATATACCGTTTGGGAAAATGTTATGATGCCGTTGTTTTTTAAAAAAATGAAGTTTATAGTTAAAAAGGAAATGGTAACAAATGTTTTACAAAAAATTGGCATTTACGATTTAGTTAACAAGCAAACAAGCGTGTTATCTGGTGGCGAAAAACAGCGTGTTGCAATTGCAAGGGCGCTAATTAACAATCCAGATATCATTCTCGCCGATGAACCAACAGGCAATTTAGATAAAGAAAACAGCATTTTAATATTTGAGTTGTTGCAAAAAATTAGCAAAGAAGGGAAAACTGTTGTTATGGTGTCGCACGATGAAAAAGGGAAAGAGTATTGCTCTAAATTAATAAATTTAGATTATGGCAAAATCGTTTTATAAAACGATTGCAAAATTATAAGCAATTTTTATCTTAAATAAATAGTTTTATTAGGTTTATTGGATTTAATAATGTATTTTTTTATGCACATTAATTGCTTTATATTTTTTAGTAAAGCTGATGAAATGTTTTTGAAAAATTATAATTGTGTGATAAATATCGCAATATATGGCAAAAAAATGTGATTTGATATTGACAATTACTGATTTTATGTTATACTATGATTGTATAAAAATATAAAGAGGTAAAAATGGAAAGA
>JAVVTM010000091.1:0-6092 GCA_036653655.1 Clostridia bacterium
CCTCAATTTATTATAGCATTATACCAAACAAAATAGAAAGTTGATGAAAGGCGCAACTTTTTCCGTTGCTCCGCCACCTATTATTACTATTTCTTTCATATTTACCTCAATTTATTATAGCATTATACCAAACAAAAAGATAGTTTTGCAATAAATTTTGTAAAACACCCTCAAATCGTTATGATTTTTTTAAAAAAAGCTATATAATAGTATGGTTTTAAAAATGATATAAAAGTTTTTTTACTTAGGAGTATATATGGAAAGGAAAGATTTAAGGAATATTGCAATAATTGCCCACGTTGACCACGGCAAAACTACCTTGGTTGATGCGATGCTAAAACAATGTGGCGCTTTTAGAGTTAATCAATCAGTTGATGTTAGAGTTATGGATAATAACGACCTAGAAAAAGAAAGGGGCATTACCATTCTTGCTAAAAACACTTCTGTAAGATACAAAGGCACTAAAATTAACATTATCGACACACCCGGACACGCCGATTTTGGTGGCGAAGTTGAAAGAGTTTTAAAAATGATTGATGGCGTTTTGTTGTTGGTTGACGCTTATGAAGGCACTATGCCTCAAACACGGTTTGTTTTGTCTAAGGCGCTTGATTTAAACTTGAAGGTTATTGTGTGCATTAACAAAATTGACAAAGCCGATGCAAGAATTGCCGAAGTTGAAAATGAGGTTTTAGATTTGCTTATCGATTTGGGCGCTGGCGAGGAGGCATTAAATTTCCCTGTTGTTTACTGCTCTGGCAGAGAGGGTTACGCTTCTCTTGATAAAAATGTGCCCGGCACAGATTTAATGCCATTGTTTGATACAATTTTGAACTCTATCCCTTACCCTGTTTGCGAGCCAAAAGCTCCATTGCAACTTTTAATTTCTGCAATTGATTACAATGATTATGTTGGCAGAATTGGCATTGGCAAGATTGTACAAGGCACTTTAAACAAAAATGATAATATTGTAGTTTGCGACCACGCTGACAAAAAATTGAATTACAGCGCAAAAATTAGCAATCTTTACACTATCGAAAATTTGCACCGTGTCCCTTGCGAAGTTGCGGAGGCTGGCGAGATTGTTTGCATTTCGGGCATAGAAAAAATTAATATCGGCAACACCGTTTGCAATGCAGACAAGCCTATTGCCCTACCTTTTGTTAACGTTTCTGAACCAACCCTACAAATGGAGTTTTGCGTTAACAACAGCCCTTTTGCAGGTATGGAAGGCAAATTTGTTACAACAAGGCACATTAACGATAGGTTGCAAAAAGAATTGCTTAAAGATGTTAGCTTGCGTGTTGAACAAGGCGAAACTAAAGATTCATTTTTGGTTAGTGGCAGAGGCGAAATACATCTTTCTATCTTAATTGAAAATATGCGCCGTGAAGGCTTTGAATTTCAGGTTGGCAAACCAAAGGTTTTGTGCAAAACCGTTAATGGCAAAAAATTAGAACCAATGGAAAAAGCAATTATCGACGTTCCTCAAAATTGCGTTGGCGTTGTTATGGAAAAGTTGGGCACTCGTAAGGCAGAATTGCAAAATATGGCGCCAGTTGGCAACCGTATTAGGTTAGAATTTTTAATTCCTACCCGTGGCTTAATTGGCTACCGTAGCGATTTTATGACAGATACCGCAGGCGAAGGCATTATTAACACTTTGTTTGAGGGTTACGCCGAATATAAAGGCGACATTCCTATGCGTAGCAATGGCTCGCTTATTGCGTTTGAATCTGGCGATTCTTGCACATATGGTTTGTACAACGCTCAGGAGCGTGGCACATTATTTATTGGCGCAGGCACTCCTGTTTACGCTGGTATGATTGTGGGCGTTTCGCCTAAAACCGGCGACATTTGCGTTAACGTTTGCAAAAAGAAACACGTTACTAACTGCCGTGCATCTGGCAGCGATGACGCTTTAAAATTGGGCAAGCCAAAAGTTTTTTCTTTGGAAGAAGGCATCGAATTTATTGAAGCTAATGAGTATTTGGAAATTACGCCAAAATCTATCCGTATGCGCAAAAAAGTGCTAGACCACACTTTAAGAATGCGTGATGACGTTAAAACTGGCGTTGTTAAAGTTCGCAAATAATAAATTTTAAAATTACTTTGCTTGATATAAAAATTTAAATTATATTATGTTTAAATAAAATCAAACACTGTAAATGTTCTAAGCAAAATAAATTGTTACTTGCTTTTACAATCAATTATTACTTGCGTAAAAAATTGAAATAATTAAACAAAAAAACTGGAGTAATTCCAGTTTTTTTGTTAACATAATGTTGATTTAATATTTATATTATTTATCTTTTTATATTATTTATCGTTTATATATCATTTATTGTTTTGCTGTTTGCTTTTTTGTTAACATAAAGTTGATTTAACAATTTTATTATAATCGCTTTTTTACTAAATTAAAATCTTCTGCTGTTTGCGTTGCTATTGATTACAACTTTTGTTGTGCAATTTAAACATTATAAAAATAGTTGACATAGGCGCTATCGCTTTTTTCCAACAAATACAAGCCGTTGTTTGCAAGCCTAATATAGCAATCTTTTGCGGTATTATTATCCTTTTTTATTGAAATGCCAATCATAAAATCTTTGGTTAGTTCCGTTTTGTCAGTCGCTATTTCCGCTGTAAAAACCGCTTGTCCGCATGTGCTTAAATCTTTTGCGCCAAATGCCTCTTTAACCGATAATTTTGTAATTGCGCCCGTTGGTTTGTACTTGGCGTAAATGTGAATTTCATCAAAAGTTAGTGGGCACGCCATGCCAAAATTTGTTAACATTATTTGTATTGTAGTGGTTTTTTTGCCGTCTTTTACACTGTCTGTTTGCTTGTAGTTTGAGGCTACTAATTGATAGCCCAAATGATCTCGCAAAAACTCAAACACCGTGCGTTTAATAAAATTGCCTTGCCTATCTTTAAACCAATTTGGATTGTAATTAACGCCGATTTTATCTAAATCTTGCATTGTAATAAATTCCGTTTTCCACCTATCTATATTATATGACTGCCCGTTTTCAATAAAGTTGTTTGCAATTGAAAGCGTGCTTAAGTTGCGTTCACTTGCCCTTTTAATAATTTCTAAGCCATCAATATAACCCAAATTTTGCGTGTAATTTGCAGGCTTTGGTAGCTCGCCATCGTTTAGTAAAAACTGCGATTGCGTAACCATATCGTAATATTGCTTGCTATTAATTTTTGCTCCTCCAACATTATTGATTGTTGGCGCTCCCGTTAAGTGTTGGTCGTAAAAACCATTATAATTGTAGTTGCTTGCGACAACATCATTTTTCAAATCTACGCTGTTGCCTTGAATGTACATTCCTTTTGGCACAATATCATAAATTGCCTTTAACACTTGCTTTTTGTTTAAACTTTTTGGCAAAACATCCCACGTGCCATTTGCGCCCACAAACCCAACTTGAAACGCAATAACCACATCATTAACAAGCCTTGCGTTATCTGTTAGCCAAACTCCCACTTGCGAAATGTGTTTTAGCAACCTCTCTTGCGATGGCACATCTGCTGAGTTGTCAGAATAGGCAAACCTAATAATTAGCGTTTGCTCAATTTTTCTTATATAAATTAAAAGGTTATAAAGCTCCTCAAACGCTGCCTCGGTAATAACATCTAAATTGGAAAATTCCTTTAAAAAAACCGTTAATTGCGCCGTTTTTGTAGGGCACAATTTGTAATATTCTTGCTGTTCTTTAACATAATCAATAGCCCTTTTTTCGCTATTAGGATATGCCTTGTCTGCGCCTATTGTTATTGCGTATTCCAACCTAAAGCCTCTATCGGCGTTTGATTGCAGTTCAGAATATTCCTCGCCTTGCATAAAGCCAACAGTGTTATCTAATTCAATTTTTACGCTGGGAGTTTTTACTGTATAATTACACCCCGATAAGAGCGCTAAACTAAATGTTAATAAAATTAATACTGAAGTTAAAAATTTTTTCATATTCCTCCTCATGCGTGCGTAAATCAAATTGTAATGTAATGCGTGCGTTAATCAAATTGCAACATATTGCGTAAATCAATTTGTATCATAATGCGTGCGTAAATCAAATTGCAACATATTGCGTAAATCAATTTGTATCATAATGCGTGCGTAACTTAAATTATAACATAATATTAAGTAAAAATTAATTAAATTTTATCATTTTGCAATATTTAACAAAATCTTTTACTAACTTTGCTTAATTTGCTAAAATTAAAACTAATTCCACCTATATTTGTTTAAATCTACCCAATATTTGCCTTCTTTAATAGTAACCTCTATCCCCTCGCTTTCAAGCAACATTTTTTGCGCTTCCACACCGCCAAAAGCAAACTTTTCCGCCAAATAACCCTCACGGTTTACTACTCTATGGCAAGGCGTAACATACGGATTAGGGTTAAAATGCAAGGCGTACCCCACCGCTCGTGAGGCTTTTGGGCTACATAACATCTTTGCTAAATCGCCATAAGTGGTTATTTTGCCTTTTGGTATTTCGTCAACTACTTTATAAACTAAATCGTAAAAACTCATATCTTCATAAAATAAACACAACCACACACAATATGGAGTTTGCGAACATTGCTTAACTTGGTGCTTTAAGTGTGGCGGTATTTTAAAACTTTCTCCTTTTTTTAATGTTAAAAACTTGTCATTCTCCAACATTAGTATTGCCTCGCCTTGCAAAATTATCACAAGTTCGGTTTGAGCTTGGTTGTAAAAAAAATTTTTGTCGTTGCAAAACCCGCACGAACAAATGTATTCCTTGCAGTAACTATCCGATTTTTCAACAATTATGTGCTTTTCTTCGCCAATATTTAACTTTGTTTCATTTAACGCTTGCAAATTCATATATTTATTTTATAATATAAGTAAGAACTTTGCAATCTATTTTACAAACAAATTGAAACGCTTGACTTCTTTTGCACAAGTGCTATAATTCGTGAAGGAGCTAAAGTTATGGAAAAATATCTTATCAAATACCCTAAAACAACAAATATTGTAATTTTGATTTTTACAAGTTTTTTACGAGCTGTTGCCGTATCAGTCTTTTTTGTTCCAAACAAAATTGCGCCCGGCGGTGCAACTGGTATCGCATCAATTATTAACAACCTTTGGGGCTGGCAACCCGGTTTGGTTACCTTAATTGTCAATATTCCGCTAATTGCGCTTGCCTTTTTCTTTATCAACAAGCAGTTTGTTTTTAAAACTCTTGTCGCTACTGTAATTTCCAGCGCCTTTACCGATTTGTTGCCGTTGCTTCCTTTTAACATAACTTTTACCGATGATGTTTTTGTAGCTACTCTTTGCGGTGGTATTCTTTGGGGCATTTCCCTTGGATATTTGCTAAAACTAAATTGCTCGACTGGTGGCTCAGATATTGTTGGCTTGCTTATTCAAAACAAATTTCCTAACAGTAAAGTCGTTTGGCTAATTTTTGGCATTGATTGCTTTATTGGTCTTACTAACGGCTTGGTATTTAAAAGTTTGCCTTTGGCGTTGTACTCTGTAATTGCAATTTACACTGGTTCGTTTATTGCCGATATTATCCAGCGAGGTATGGTGTCCACCATTCAATTTAATATCATAACCGATAAAAATGAGGAGATTGCCAACTTTATTATTAAAGATTTGCACCGCAGTATAACTTGTTTTAAAGCGACTGGCATGTACACAAGACAAGATAAATTTTACCTTATTTGTGTTGTGCGCAAAAGACAAGTTTCTGCCGTTTCCAAAAAAATTAGAGAAATCGACCCTAAAGCGTTTTTTTACACCACTTCAGTAAAAACCGTAACAGGCAATGGCTTTGATGACACTATCAACCCCGATTGCAAAATTTAGTTTAACAGTAACAGCATTGGCTTTGATAATGGCAGATCGCAAATTTAATTTAATAGTAACAGCATTGGCTTTGATAATGGCATATCGCAAATTTAATTTAATAGTAACAGCATTGGCTTTGATAGTGGCAGATAAATTTAGTTTAGCAGTTACAGCAATGGTTTTGATAATGGCATATTGTAAATTTTGTTAAAGTTGATTAATCTGCAACACTGTGTATTAAAATATTAAATACAAC
>JAVVTM010000092.1:0-6010 GCA_036653655.1 Clostridia bacterium
GCAAAACTATTAATACAGAAAGCAAAAAGCTTTAGAACATAAGCAAAACTATTAATACAGAAAGCAAAAACTTTAAAAAAAATTAAACTAAACAAATAAATAAAAAATAATATCGCAAACAAAAAAATATCGAAAACAAAAAAATGTCGCAAACAAAAAAAATATCGCAAAAAAGCGTAATATTGCAAGCAAAAAGCTTTAAAACGCAAGCGTATTAAATAAAAATGTAGCAATAATTTGCAAGAAGAAACTCTTATAACTAATAAAATTAAAGAGGAAGAAAGATGAAAGGTAATTTAATTGTAATTTCTGGCCCTTCTGGCGCAGGCAAAGGCACAGTGTTAAAGTTGGCGTTAGAAAAAAGTTCTAGTTTAAAATATTCTATTTCCGTTACCACCAGAAAGCCACGAGCTGGCGAGCAAAATGGTGTTAATTACTTTTTTAAGACAATAGAAGAATGTGAAACTATGGTTCATAACCACGAGTTTTTGGAGTATCAGTATGTTTATGACAACTTTTACGGCACGCCCAAAAAAAATGTTATGGAGCTTTTAGATGCAGGTTATGATGTTGTGCTAGAAATTGATGTTAAAGGCGCAATGAGTATTAAAAGCATTTATGATGACGCCATTTTAATATTTTTGACGCCAAAAGACAGGGCAACATTGTTGCAACGGTTGGTTGGCAGAGGCACAGAAACTAAAGAACAGCTAAATTTGCGTATCGAAGCGGCGTACAACGAATTTAACCAAATTGACAAGTACGATTATGTTATCGTTAACGAAAATGCTGTGGAATGCGCCTTAAATATTTTAAAAATAGTAGAAGTTGAAAAATTTAGAGTAAAAAATAATAAAATTTTAATAGAAAATATCATTAGGAGGTAATTTTTTATGATGATAGACCCACCAATAGATAAGTTGATTAAAAAGGCAGATTGTAGGTATGCGCTTGTCGTAGGGCTTGCAAAACGCGCAAAACAACTTATTTCTCAAGAACCTGAAATGCTAGAAAAACTAGGTGTTAAGGCATTGTCTTTAGCAGCGAAAGAAATTTACGATGGAGAAATTGTAATTAAAAACGAAAAGTAATTGTAGGTGAAAGCGAAAAGTAATTATGTTAAAAGGAAAAAATATTGTTTTAGGTGTTACGGGTTGTATAGCCCTTTATAAATCTTGCGAGATTGTGTCCAGACTGGTAAAGTTGGGCGCAAATGTTGATGTTATAATGACTCAGCACGCAACGGAATTTGTACAGCCTCTTTC
Source organism: Clostridia bacterium (assembly GCA_036653655.1). Classification (GTDB taxonomy): domain Bacteria; phylum Bacillota; class Clostridia; order Christensenellales; family UBA3700; genus JAVVTM01. The sequence goes on from JAVVTM010000092.1 coordinate 1,266, forward strand.
CTTTGAAACTCTATCTAACAATAGGGTTATTTGTGATATGTTTAACCGAGAATTTGATTTTGAAGTTGAGCATGTTTCGCTTGCAAAAAAAAGCGATTTGTTTTTAGTCGCTCCTGCAACGGCAAATATTATTGGCAAATTTGCGGGCGGTATTGCCGATGATATGCTTACTACAACATTTTTAGCTTGTAAAGGCAAAAAAATGTTATGCCCCGCAATGAATACAAATATGTACGAAAACCAAATTTTTCAGGACAACTTAAAGGTTTTGAAAAATGCAGGTTGTCATATTATAACCCCAACCGATGGCAGATTGGCTTGTGGCGATGTGGGTAAAGGCAAAATGGCAGAACCTGTTGATATTGTAACAGAAATTTGCAATTTGCTTGTGCCAAAACAAGATTACGCAGGTAAAAATATTTTAATAACGGCAGGCAGTACTAAAGAAAATATTGATGGCATTAGGTACATTACCAACCATTCTAGTGGCAAAATGGGCGTTGAACTTGCAAAGGCTTGCATTAATCGTGGCGCTCAAGTTACAATGATTGTTGGCAGTGTTAGCGTTGCCCTACCAATTAATTTGGCAAAGCAAATTAACGTTGTAAGCACTCAAGATATGTACGACGCTGTTATGGAAAATGTGCCACAAAACGATATAATTATTAAGGCGGCAGCCCCCGGCGATTATCATTTAGTAAACACCTTTAAAAACAAAGTTAAGGGTGAAAAGTTGGTTTTAGAGCTAGTTAAAAATCCTGATATTGCAGAGGCGGTTGGCAAAATAAAAAATGGTAAAAAGTTGGTTGTTTTTTGCGCAGAAACAGAAAATTTGCGAGCTAACGCATTGGCAAAATTGAAAAACAAAAATGCCGATATGGTTGTAGCAAATGATGTTACAAAAGAAGGCGCAGGTTTTAATGTGGACACCAACATTGTTACTATTGCAAAATGCGATGGAAGCGTTAAAGATTACAACAAGATGTTAAAAAGCGAAGTGGCAGATGTAATTTTGGACGAGCTAAAAGCGCTTTTATGATAGCGGAAGTTATTGTTGATATTTCTACTAGCGAAATTGATAAAATATTTGATTATGAAATCCCTCAAACATTGGATATTGTTGCAGGCGACCGTGTAGGCGTGCCTTTTGGCAATCAAACAATAGAGGGATTTTGTGTTAATATTAAGCAAACTAGCGAGTGCAAAACATTAAAACCAATTAAATCAAAACTGGATAGTTTTACCGCATTATCAAAAGAAATGTTAGATTTGATGTACTTTATGAAGCAAAAATACAACATTAGATATGTGGATAGTTTGCGGTTAACCATTCCTTCTAGTTTGCGTGGCAAACAAAACAAAACCTTGCAAAAAAACTTTTTGGAGTTAAACCAAAATTTTAGCGTTGAGCAATTAATTGCAAAATGTAGCAACCGTAGCGCGCAACAAAAATTGATTGTAGAAGCGTTGCAAAACGGCGGAATGTTGCAAGCGGAGCTAAGCAAACAGTTTTCTTTAAGCGCAATTAATGGCTTGATAGATAAAGAAATTGTTATTAAAACAAGCCAAACTCAACAGCGTACGCCTTATGGTAGCGTTGTGGGCGAGGTTAAAAATGTGGTATTAACCGATTTGCAAAAGCAAGCTGTCAACTATGTTTTTGATAGCAAAAAAGATACCATTTTATTGCACGGCGTTACGGGAAGTGGCAAAACAGAAGTGTATATGCACTGCATAAAAAGGGTTTTACAACAAGGCAAACAGGCAATTATGCTTGTGCCAGAAATATCATTAACTCCGCAAATTTTAAAAAACTTTAGAGGAAGATTTGGCAATCGTGTTGCAATGTTGCACAGCGGAATGTCGGTTGGCGAAAGGTATGATGAATGGTTGCGGATTTTAAAAGGCGAAGCAGATGTGGTGGTGGGCGCAAGGTCGGCAATTTTTGCCCCAACAAGCAATCTTGGCATAATTGTAATTGATGAGGAACACGACCAAAGCTATGTTAGTGATTCTAATCCTCGCTACAACACCATTGATGTGGCAAGGTTTAGGGCAAATTATAACAACGCTAAAGTGGTTATTGGTAGCGCAACTCCATCAATTGAAAGTTACAGTTTGGCAAAAAACAATGTGTACGATTTGTTTACGCTAAATGCGCGCATTAACAACAAAAAAATGCCAAATATCAAGCTTGTTGATATGTCGCAAGAGTTGCGTGCTGGCAATGTTGATGTGTTTTCTAGGGATCTTAAGCAAGCGATAATGGATACTGTTTTGGCGGGCAACCAAGCGATAATCTTTTTAAATCGCCGTGGATATTCTAGTTTTGTAATCTGTAAAAACTGCGGATATGTTGCAAAATGCGCCGATTGTGATGTTTCGTTAACTTATCACAGCGAAGATAACCAGTTAAAATGCCATTATTGTGGCAAAAAATATAATATGCTTGATATCTGCCCTGAATGTGGCAGTAAAAATATTAGATATGGCAAAGTTGGCACCGAAAAAGTGGTTAAAGAAATTAAAAAGTTTTTGCCCGATGTCAAAATTTTGCGTATGGATAACGACACAACAAATACAAAAATGGCGTATCTAGAAATTTTGGGCGCTTTTGAACAAAAGCAGGCGCAAATTTTGGTGGGAACGCAGATGATTGCTAAGGGGCACGACTTTCCCGATGTTACCTTGGTGGGGATTTTAGACGCCGATATGAGCTTGAATTTTGCCGATTATCGCAGTAATGAACGCACTTTTCAGCTTATAACGCAAGTGTCAGGCAGGGCTGGCAGAAACGAAAAGGAAGGCAATGTAATTTTGCAAACTTACGCAAAAAACCATTATGTTTTTAGGTTTGCAGTAAATTATGACTACATAGGCTTTTTTGAAAAAGAAATTAACACGAGGGAAGTTACAAAGTTTCCGCCATTTAGTAAAATTATTCGCATTTTGATAACAAGCGAACAAGAGGATAAAGCGGTGGAAAATGCGCGCTTAATTTACACTCAAGTTAAGCAATTAATAAATACTTTTGGCAACGAAATAATCTATATGCAAGCAATGAAATCGCCGATAAAACGCTTGCAAAGCAAGTTTAGATACCAAATTTTGTTGCGTATTAAGCGTGAATGTGAACAGGAAATTATTAGTAATATATATAGCATTGTAGAAAATTATAAAATAAAAAATGCGTGGAGTTTTGTAGAAATTAATCCGCAAAATTTATCGTAAGAGGTGAAAAATGGCGTTAAGAGATATTGTTATGGACCCAGACCCAATTTTAAGAAAAAAATGTCGTGAGGTTGTGTATTTTGACCAAAAATTGCACAAATTGCTTGACGATATGAAAGAAACAATGAACAATGCAAACGGCGTTGGCTTAGCTGGCCCGCAAGTTGGTATTTTGCGTAGGCTCGCTGTTGTAGAGGTTGATGATTTTTATGTGGAATTGATTAATCCAAAAATAATTGAAGCAAGTGGCGAACAATTGGGGCTTGAAGGCTGTTTGAGTGTTGATGAAGAACATTGCAAAGTGTTGCGCCCAATGAAGGTTAAGGTGCAATATTTTGACCGCAATGGCATTGAACAAACTGTTGAAGCAACGGGTTTATCCGCTAGAGCTTGTTGCCACGAAATAGACCACCTTGATGGCATTTTGTATTATGACAATTTGTATGTTGAAGAAAACAAAGAGGAATAATAGCGCAAATATAAAATTAAGGCTTGTAAAACTTGCACAGTGCAATTAATTGCGCAAAATTTTATAAAGCAAAACAAGTTAAATTATATTGCAAAAACAAATATAGTGTTAACAAATAATAAAATCTAAAAATTAACAAAAATTGTAAGTTTTAAAAAGCGTTAAATAGCGCAAAATTTTACAATATTTTGGTTGGCAGTATAATTAAAAATGAGGAGGGTTAACAATGCGTGTAATATTTTTGGGTACTCCCGATTTTGCCGTACCGTGCTTGGATGCGGTGGCAAAAGAGTATGAAGTTGTTGGCGTTTGCACGCAACCCGACCGTTTGGGTAACCGCAACAAAGTTAATGTTTGCGCTGTAAAACAACGGGCGCAACAGTTAGGCTTGCCAGTTTTTCAGTTTGAAAAGATTAGCCGTGAGGGTGTGGAAATTTTAAAACAATTAAACGCCGATGTTATTATCACTTGCGCTTTTGGACAAATTTTATCGCAACAAATTTTGGATCTAACCAAATATGGCGTGCTAAACGTACATGCCTCATTGTTGCCGAAATATCGAGGTTCTTCGCCAATTCAATGGTGTTTGATAAATGGCGAAACGCAAACGGGCGTTACCATAATGAAAACTGCCTACGCTGTTGATAGCGGAGATGTTTTACTGCAAGAAATTGTGCCAATTTTGCCACAAGAAACTGCGGGCGAATTGTTTGTTAGGTTGGCACAAATTGGCGCAAAAGCGTTGATAAAAGCCTTAAAACTTGTCGAAAACGGCAAAGCGGTGTTTACTGCGCAAAATCACACGCAAGCTACGCACTTTCCAATGCTGTCAAAAACTGATGGAAAAATTGATTTTAACAGCGCAAGTTGTGATATCGTAAACAAGGTGCGAGGGCTTAATCCTTGGCCATCTGCATATTGCTTTTGGCAAGGTAAAATGTTAAAAATTCATAAGGCGGAAAGTGTAAAATTTGAGGCTAGTAGCAACGAAATCGCTAAAAATATTAGCGCAAATATCACACAGTTAGATGATATTAAAGCAAAA
>JAVVTM010000093.1:0-5831 GCA_036653655.1 Clostridia bacterium
TATCGTGAAGATATCGAAAACGCAAACGATTTGGCAGAGGAAATTATCCGCTTATATGGCTATGACAACATCAAAAGCACATTGCTACAAAATTGTCAGCAAACAAGAGGCGGTAAATCACAAAATCTTAAAAATTTGGATATTATCCGTGATATTGCAGTTAACGCAGGTATGAGCGAAACATTAACTTACTCATTTACCACGCCAAAAATGTTTGATATTTTAAATATTGACAAAACAAGCGAGTTGCGCAATGTTATTACATTATTAAATCCTTTGGGCGAAGATTTGTCTATTATGCGCACAACTTTAGCGTACAATATGATACAAACTATGGCAAACAACATTTTAAACAGCAACAAAGAAGCAAGATTTTTTGAAATATCAAAAGTTTACTTGCCAAAAGGCGAAGATATTGAGGAAAATAATCATTTTGTGTTGGGCGTTTATGGCAAAAATGAAAGTTTTTACACCGCAAAAGGCGTTATAGAAAATATTCTTTACAAATTTGGCATTAACGCAAGGTTTGAGGCTGGCAATACAAGCTTTTTGCACAACGGTAGAAATGCAGACATTGTTGTAAATGGTTTTAAAATTGGTTATGTTGGCGAAGTTCATCCAAATATTACAACAAAATTTGATGTGAAAGAACGCATTTACATTGCAGAACTTGATATTGAAAAGTTGAGCGAATTGGCTAATTTTACCTATAGTTTTGAGGCAGTGCCAAAATTTCCACCTATGGAGCGTGATTTGGCTGTTATTGTTGATGAAAATATCAATGTTCAACAAATTATTGATATAGCGGTTAAAGCTGGTGGAAATTTGTTGAAAAATATTGAAATTTTTGATATTTTCCGTGGCGATTTAATACCAAAAGACAAAAAAAGCGTCGCTTTTAATATGATTTTCCGTTTAGTTGACAGAACATTGACCGAAGAAGAAGTTAGCGCAAAAATCAATAAAATATTAAAGAATTTAGAAAACGAGCTTGGCGCTAAATTAAGATAGGTATAAATAATTTATAAAGAGCTTGTGTAAAAGCTAATAAAATATTAAGAATTTAGAAAATGAGCTTGTGTAAACTATTAATATTAAAATAATTTGATTTTGTTTTGTATTAAAGTTACAGTTATTGCGTAAAACTCTTAAAAAAACTGTTAATATCATTTAATAAACATTAAAATTAAGATAATAAAATTTTAATATTCTATACAATAAAAAAATATTATGTTATAATAAGACTAGTTTTTGCTAGTCTTATTTTTTATAAATTTTTAGCGAAAGCACAGGATAAAATAGCGAAAGCATAGGAGAAAATATGGAATTATTATCGCCAGCAGGCAACGAAAAGGCATTACAACTAGCAGTGTACAATGGCGCAGATGCAGTTTATTTAGGGCTGGACAATTTTAACGCACGCATTAAGGCGGATAATTTTACAAAGGAAAATTTGTACGATTATGTGCGTTTTTGTCATCTTTATGGCGTTAAAGTGTACTTAACATTAAATATAAACATTAAAGATAACGAACTTAAAGAGGTGGAAGAAATTATTATTTGCGCAAATAAAGCTAAAGTTGACGCATTTATTATTACCGATTTTGCTCTTGTACCATTAATTAAAAAAAATGCGCCAACAATCGCAATGCACGCTAGCACGCAAATTGGAACGCACAATGTTTATGGCGCAATGCAACTTAAAAAATTGGGTTTTACAAGGGTGGTTTTGTCAAGAGAGGCAACAATTAACGAAATTACACAGATAAAACAAGAAACTGGTTTAGAAATTGAATATTTTGTGCACGGCGCACTTTGCGTAGCATTTTCGGGTGGGTGCTTGCTTTCTAGCATAATTAGTGGCAACAGTGGCAATAGAGGCAGATGTTTGCAACCTTGCAGAATGGCGTATACAAGTTCGCTTACAAACAAAACTGCCTATTATTTATCGCCAAAAGAACAATGTTTAATAACAAAACTTAAACAGCTAAAAGAAGCAGGCGTGGATAGTTTGAAAATTGAAGGGCGGTTAAAGCGCCCCGAATATGTGGCGGAAGTTACAAAAGAGTACCGCAAAACGCTAAATAATGAGTTTAAGGTTGGCTTGGACGCAATAGATAATATGAAAAAACTGTTTAACCGAGAATTTACAACTGGTTACAGTTTTGAAAAAGCAAAAATTATAAATTTTAGAAGCCAAAATCACTTGGGGCTAGCAGTTGCGACAATCACTAAATCATACAAAAAAGGTAACAAATTTTATTTGGATATCAATAGCAAACACAAATTTATCAAGGGCGACGGCATTAAAGTGTTTACTTTTAACAAAGAGGCAGGCGGTTTTGAAGTTAATGAAGTTACACAATTAAACAGTTTTACCTTTACAATAAACGCTGATAATTTTTACAAGGAAAATAGTGAGATTTTTTTAACAACCGATAGCAAAAAAAATGAGGAGTTGTTAAATTATAAAAGAACATTGCAAATTAATATGGAATTTATTGCAAAACTTGATTGTTTGCCTACGCTAAAAATTTGCTACAATAATATTTTAGTAACGGTTGAAGGGCAAGAAAAAACTCAAATTGCAACAAAATCTTTTGCCACAACTGAAAGTGTTACAGCTCAACTTAGCAAAATTAACAACACCATATTTAGCTTGCAAAACATTAAAATTGATATTGATAACAATTTGTTTTTGCCAGTTTCCGTATTAAATAATATGCGCAGAGAAGCAATAGAAAAATTGGAAATTGAATTATTAAAAGCGTATGACAGCGCTTGCAAAACCGATAAAAACAGTGCAACAAAACAAGGTTTTAATGCTTTAAAAACAAATGAAAATAATGCAACAAAAGCGTGCGATACAGCAAGTGAAACACTTAAAAATGAAAGTGTAGCGTGTGCAGAATATTGTGCTGAAAGCAAAAATGCAAGTTGTTTAACAACGGCAACACCTTGCGGTAACAACAAAAGCAAGTTTATTGTGGAACTTAGCGATATGGTTACTCCAAGCAAGTTTCTGTGTGAAAATGCCGATATAGTTATCAATATAAGCGATTTTCATAACAATAATCTTGCAAGTGTTATGAAAAGTGTTATAAATTATAACTCAAATTGTAACACTTATCTAAAATTGCCAAAAATTGCCTTACAAAACGATTTAAATATTATAAAAAAACTGCTTGCCGAAACTGTTGGTTTAACTGGTGTCTACTGCGATAATTTGTATGGCTTGGAGCTAGCTTGCAAATATAACTTAAAAACGCTTGGCGGTATTGGGCTAAATTTGTTTAATACAATTTCGCCAAAAATTTTAAATTTGGACAACTACATAGCGAGTGTAGAACTTAACGCAAAAGAGCTAAAAAGTTTTGATAAAAATTGCTATATTTACGCATATGGATATTTGCCATTAATGACTTTTGCGCACTGTCCATTGCAAGCTAATTTTGGTTATGATTGTAACAACTGCGTTTATCACGGCGCTTTTTATTATCAAGATAAAAAGGAAACTTACAACATTGCGCGCACAAAAATTAACAACTGTTATTTTACATTATATAACGGCAAAAATTTGTCGTTAGTAAATAAAGTTAGCCAACTTAATTTTAATTTTTACTTAGATATGTTACAATATTCAGTAGCGGAGGCGGAAACTATTTTAAAAGCCTTTATTGAAAATAAATCTATTGCTGAAGAAGATGTTACTTATGGACATTTTCAAAGAGGTGTGTTGTGATTATAGAAAAAACATTAAAAACATTAGAGTACGATAAAATTTTAGAAATGCTTGCAAAATTTGCAGGTTCTTCCGTTGCAAAAACAAAAATTTTGCAATTAAAGCCCACAAGCATTTTTGAAGATGTTGAAAGAATGTTAAAAGAAACTGCCGAAGCGGACAAAATTTTGTATGAGTTTATTGTAAATGTATCGTTTTCGTTTGATGATATTATCCAAAGTATCGAAAATTCTAAAAAATTTGTAACATTATCTATGGCAGAATTGCTTAAAGTTGCTAGGCTTTTGGCGGTAGCTCGTAATATTAAAGTTAATATCGAAAAAGTAAATTGCCCTGATATTGAGCTTATTTTTGATTATACAAATAAAATTTTTACAAATAATCAATTGGAAAAAGATATCGAAAAATCTATCTTAAATGAAAATGAAATGGACGATAACGCCAGCGCAGAATTGCACCGCATTAGGACTGCCATTAAAAAAGCCAATGATAATATCCGAAAAAAATTAAATTCTTACTTAACTAGCCCAACTTTTCAAAACGCATTGCAAGATAATATTATTACTATGCGAGAAAACAGGTATGTAATCCCCGTTAAAAGCGAATGTAGAAGCCAAATTCCCGGGCTAATTCACGATCAATCGGCATCGGGCGCAACTGTTTTTATTGAGCCGTTTGTCATTGTCGAGATGAATAACGACCTTAAAAGTTTAATTTTGGCAGAGCAAACAGAAATTGAAAAAATATTGCGAGATTTTACTTTTCAAGTGCAAGGTATGGCAGATTTTCTACTTCAAAATTATCAAATTATGACAGAACTTGATGTGATATTTTGCAAGGCGAAATTTGCAAGGGCGTATAAATGTGTTGAACCAATTTTAAACAAAAAAGGCTATGTAAAAATTGTAAATGGCAGACACCCTTTAATAAATAAAGATGTTGTTGTGCCAGTTTCGCTGTATTTTGGCGACAAATTTTCCATATTGCTAATTACCGGGCCAAACACTGGCGGTAAAACTGTTACGCTAAAACTTGCGGGTTTGTTTAGTCTACTTGCGCAAACGGGTATGTTTTTGCCTGCTTCCGAAGTGGAAATTGCAGTTTTTGATAGCGTTTTTTGCGATATTGGCGATGAGCAGAGCATTGAACAATGTTTGTCAACATTTTCATCTCATATATCAAATTTGGTAAATATTACAAACAATATTAATGACAAAAGCTTGGTTTTACTTGATGAAGTTGGCGCAGGAACCGACCCAACAGAGGGTTCAGCGCTTGCCATTTCGGTGGTGGAATTTATTTTAAAAAGTAAAGCTAAGGCGGTTATTACCACACACTACAACGAACTTAAAGAATATTCGTTTTCTAACGAGCAAATTGAAAACGCTAGTATGGATTTTAACCCAAAAACTTTTGCGCCAACCTACAAATTGCTTATTGGCATTGCAGGTAGTTCTAACGCCATACAAATTGCAAGCAAATTGGGGCTTAATAATAGCATTATCGAGCGTGCAAAAAGCTTTATTTCGCAAGAAAAGCTAACTTTTGAACAAGTTTTACATTCTGCCGAAAACGCAAGAAGAAAAGCGGAAGATGACAGTATGGATATTATTAAAATGAAGGCGGAAATTAAAGATAATTTAATAAAAACCGAAAATGAACGCAATAAAATTCAACAAATTCGTGAAAAATTGAATGTTAGCGTGCAAAAAGAGGCAAAAGAATTGCTAAAAGATTATATGAGCGAGGCGGAAAATCTTTTAGATGAAATTAAAAAATTAGCCGATGCGCCCACAGATGCAGATGTGTTTACTGTGCGTAAACTAAAAAAACAGCTTGAGCGTATGGATTTTGACAAAGAAGAAAATGAAGATATTATCATTCGTGATGATAGCAAAATTTGCGTTGGAGATAGGGTTTTTATTAAATCGCTAAAAAATGAGGGTACTATTTGCAATATCAATATTAAAAAAAGTTAACCAGTTTTACTTTAAAACTCAATTATTTCCTTTGAGTAAAAGATTAGTAATTTTTTTTGTATCAATATTATCAACTCCAATAGCCTCTTGAATAATAATTCCATCAATAA
>JAVVTM010000094.1:0-5781 GCA_036653655.1 Clostridia bacterium
AGGCAATTACAACTGAATTGGATATCACATTTGATGATTTTTCTGCCAAATTAAAAACTGCTGGTGGCAAAGCGGAAGCAAGCTTTTTTTATGATGGCTTGCACCCTAACATTAAAGGGTTTACGCTTATTACCGAACAGTTAAAAAAATATGTTGACTAAAAATGAGTTACACAATTGGCAAAGCAGTTAAAAATGCGCAAGTTGGACAAAAAATTAATAATAATTCTAATGGCAAGTTCGATATTTAGTCGGACTTGTTTTTTATATTTAGCGCAATTTGATATCAAGTTTTAGCTAATTTATATCAAGTTTTAGCTAATTTGTATATCAAGTTTTAACTAATTTATATGTCAAGTTTTAACTAATTTGTATATACAGTTTTAACTATTTTGTATATCAAGTTTTAGCGCAATTATTTTTGTCAATAATTAATGTGGTTGGCAGTCGCAATATTTTAAGCTTATTACATCAAATTTTATTGTTTAGTTTAATAAAATTGACTATTATTTATTATCGTGGTACACTTTTTATAACAAAAAAAAGGAAGTTGCAAATTGTCTAAAGATTTAACTGTGGGAAACACACGCAAAGTTTTGTGGAAATTTTCATTAGCGCTATTTATTAGCGTAATTTTTCAACAGTTTTACAACTTGGCAGATACCATTATCGCAGGCAAATTTGCAGGCGAAAATGCGCTTTCTGCGGTGGGCGTTTCCTACCCAATTACAATGATTTTTATGGCAATTGCGCTTGGCAGTAACATCGGTTGTTCGGTTGTTATTTCCAAGCTTTTTGGCGCAAAACAGTTTGAAAATGTTAAAACGGCAATCTATACAACATTGCTTTGCTCGCTTGTTTTATCCGTTGTTTTGACCGCTATTGGCATTGGTGGCACTACACTGTTTTTAAATTTGATTAACACGCCCGCAGATATTTTTGCCGACACCGCCACTTATTACAAAATTTATATGCTGGGCTTTTGCTTTTTGTTTATGTACAATATTACAACGGGCATTTTTACCGCTCTAGGCGACGCCATTACTCCTCTAATTTTTTTGATTGCATCTTCTTTACTTAATATTGTTTTAGATTATGTGTTTGTAGCAAAGTTTAGTTGGGGCGTTGCAGGCGTTGCTTGGGCAACATTTATTGCGCAAGGTTTGGCGTGTATTTTGTTGCTTATTAGCTTGATTTTTAAAATCAAAACCATTAAAACAAGCACGCATATAATCAAGTTTTCTGTTGTTATGTTAAAAAAAATAATGCTTATGTCTTTGCCAAGTATCTTGCAGCAGAGTTTTGTTTCTATTGGCAATATTTTTGTGCAAAGCATTATTAACGGTTTTGGTTCTTCAGTTATCGCAGGGTTTACCGCAGGCGTTAAATTGAACACTTTTGTTGTAACTTGCCTTATGACCCTCGCTAACGGCGTAAGCAGTTTTACCGCGCAAAACATTGGCGCAAAACAAGTGGATAGGGTTAAAGAAGGCTTTAGGGCGGGCATTGAACTTGGCATTGCTCTGTGTATTCCGTTTATTATCGCCTATTCGTTTTTTGGCGATAACCTCGTTAGGCTTTTTATGAAAGAAGAAAGCGTTGTAGCTGTGAACGCTGGCTCGCAATATCTCAAAATTGTTTCGCCTTTTTATATTGTTGCGTTGTTTAAAATTGTGGCTGATGGCGTTTTGCGTGGCGCAGGAACAATGCGTTACTTTATGATTAGCACCTTTGCCGATTTGATTTTGCGTGTGCTTTTGTCCTTTATTTTAGCGCATTTTTTGCAAGAATTGGGCGTTTGGATTTCGTGGCCAATAGGTTGGAGCGTGGGTATGATTGTGGCGTTAACATTTTATTTTAAAGGCGTTTGGAAAAAGGGCGTTAACAAAATTTAGCCTTAAAAAAAATTAGCGTTGATTTTTTGCAAATTTAATGTTATGATATTATATATATCCGCTTTAATTTAGGAGGAAAAATGGAAAATAAACAAGACAAAATTATCTCAATAATTTGCCATTCTTTAGCTGGAGTTTTTTTGCTAGCAATGCTGATTTTAGCAAGCTTTAAAGATTTGCAAATTAGCCAACAGATTGGCGACCAAAATTCTTTTTTTGGCGTTTTATTTCAAAAAATTGCTGAATATCCTCAATATTTGATGTTGCCAATTTGCGGTGTAATTATTTTTTACAACGCAGATACTTTTAGTAAAAAACAATCACAAATTTTGTTTTACATATTTGGCGCTGTGCTTACCATATTTGGTTGGTGGCTATTTGCCTTTGCAAGCGAAAAAACAGTTGAAATTCCTCATATGCTTGGGTTTTCAATTTTTGCAGGTGTGTTTTACGGCGCAATTGGCTTGGGGCTTGGCAAACTTATCCCAAAAGAAATTATGCACAAGTTGCTTAAGTGGGCTGTTTTTTGCTTGATTGTAACCGCTATTTCGTTGCTTGTAACGCAAGTGTTAAAAACAATTTGGCACCGTATGCGTTTTAGAGATATGTTAAAAGAAGGCAATTTTGATGGCTTTACACCTTGGTACAAAATTAATCCTTTTAGAGGCAAATTGGACGATAGTTATCATTACACTTCTTTCCCTTCTGGGCATACATCTGCAAGTGTTCACATCTTTTTGTTTGCTGTTTTGTGCGATGTTTTTGCGTGCAAAAAATGGGTTAAATACACCGCATATAGCGCTTGCGCTTTGTTCGTTTTGCTAACAATGTTTGCTCGTATTGTAAATTGCGCTCACTTTTTAAGCGATGTTACCGTAGCAACTTTTGTAACATATTTAATTTTTTATGTTGCAAAACGTATATTCTTTAAAAAAGGCTATTCTTTTCAAAAACAGACTGTTCAAATTAAAGAATAATTGATTGTTACCTAACCTTGCGCTAACATCTTTACTAGCATTTGATTATAAAAAATAAAACCACTTTTTACAAGTGGTTTTTTTGTATCTTAAAGCGTTTTATACACTAAATTATTTTGATTTTAATATGCTTATGTTTTAACTCATTTCTGCTTTAACGCATTTTACTTTAAGTCATTTAACATAAAGCGTTTCTGTTTTAAAGCGTTTTTTATTTAAATATTTTTTGGTTCGTAACATCGGATAACTGGCTGTATTTGTTCCCCTTTTAGCGCATATTCTATGGTTTGCGGTATCAAGCAAAATTCCCCAATTAGTGATTTTGGCTTTTGCTCGTAATCATCTTGCCCAAAAGGAACAAAAAAATAGTTTTTGTTATTTAACAAAATTGCAATATTTTGAGCGCTTGCCCCCAATCCATCATTTGTGGCAATGCACAATACCACGGGCTTTTCGTTGCGTAAATGCGCTTTTGTCGCCATTGTAACGGGCGTATCTGTAATGCTGTTTTTCAATTTGCTAATTGTGTTGCCTGTGCAGGGCGCAATTATTAAAATATCCAACAACTTTTGCGGGCCAATTGGCTCTGCCATTTCTATGGTATCAATTGGCTTTTTGCCAGTAATTTTTTCAATTTGCGCAAGCAATTCTTTAGCCGTAAAAAACCGAGTATCTGTGTTTTTTACATTAAACGAAACAATTGGTATAACATCATAATCTAAATTTACCAACGCTTGTAACTGCTGTAACGATTTTTTTATTGTACAATACGAACCCGTAAAGCAATAACCTATTTTTATTTTACTCATTATTCTACTCCATTTAAAATTGTAAAAATACTTTCACACATTATTTTACCTGCCGTTTGTGGCATAAATTTAGCTGGTAGCGAAGGCGCTTTTTCGTAATATAATTCTATATTTTGGCTGTCCTCAACACCGCACAATGACGCTAAATCTAAAATATAGCACGATTTATCCAACTTGCCCAAATACTCCTTGTGCAAAACTACGGCTGGCACAGTGTTAATTATCACATCGGGCTTAAACTCCAAATTGTTAATATCAAACACATTTTTTGTCAGCAAACTTGCCTCTGCCTGCGCCTTTTCACTTCTTGCGCAAACTGCAAAATTTAGCCTTATATCGTAAAACAATTTTGCTAAAGTTTTTGCCACTCTACCAAACCCGCAAATCATTAGTTTTTGCTCAAAAATTGATGTGGGCGTATTTCTTATTATCATCATTAATGTGGCTTCCGCCGTCAATAATGCGTTTTTCATTACATATTTTTCATCTAACATTAAATTAAAATATTTAATGTTTTTTTGTTTTAACAATTCTACTTGTTCATTTTCTAGTCTGTTACAAAATATTATCGAACCATCGGCTAGGGCTGATAATTCGTCATAATTAATATTGCGACTAGGAGAAAAACAATAAATATTTTGTTTTTGCGCTTGGCTAAAAGGATATGTAGTATATTCGTAACCTAACTTGGTCAACTCCTTTGACAGATAAATCATTCGTGCATCTGTCGAGTCAACAACAAACACTTTTTGCATAGCCACCTCCATAAAATATAGTATGATTGCCTAAATAAAAGTGTACCAAAAAAACTTTTGCGCATATCATAAATTATTGGAGGTAAAATATGAAAAATTACTTTGCGGCAGCAAACACCCCTAAGGGCTTTTTTAGCTTTTACGATAATTTAATAGATTATGACACGGCTAAGACAATCATAAGTCTTAAAGGTGGCTCTGGCGTGGGCAAAAGCACCTTTATGAAACAGATTTCTTCTATCGCCGAACAAAAAGGCTACGATTACGATTATGTTTATTGCTCTAGCGACAAAAATTCGCTTGATTGCGTTAAAATTGATTGCATTAATTTGGTTGTGCTTGATGGCACTGCCCCACATCTTGTAGACCCAAACTACCCCGGCGCAGTGGGCGAAATTGTCAATCTTGGTAGGTACTTGGATAAAAATAAATTGCTTGCCTATAAAGATAAAATTGTAGAAATTACACTGGAAAAGAAAAAACATTACTCAATGCTTTACAACTCTTTAGCGGCTGCAAAAAGCATTTACGACAACTACAAAATTATTAACGAGCCCTACATTATAAATGATGAATTGCACAATATAGCTAATGATATTTATTATCGTTTTATCGAAAATATCGAAACGCCAAAAAAACCGTCTTCTCACCGCTTTATTTCTGCGCTGACTCCAAAAGGATTTTTTAATTTTGTTGATAGCTTAGCTAAGGATAAAATTGTTATTAATTTGGAAACCACCTTTTACCCTTGCGCAAAAAAAATTATTGCTCTTTTGCTTAAAAAAATTGATAGTGAATTGTACACCGAACAATATCATTGCGTGCTAGAACCCGATGAGGTTGAGCACTTTATAATAGGAAATGTGCTGGTAACCACCAACCATAAAGACTTAACAAAATATAGTTACGACTTGGATACTTCGTGCATAAACGACAAAAACGAGTATGCATATAATACACTTAGCAATAAACAAAAAGAATTGTACGAGCAAGTTTTGTTAAATGCGCAACAGCAATTGGGCGTAACGCAAGCGTTGCATAAAGAGTTGGAGGACATTTATATTAGCGCTATGGATTTTGTTGATATGAATAAAGAAAAAACAAGGATTATAGAAAAAATATTTGAATAACAACACATCTCTGCTTGCTATATCTGCGTTACTCTAGTTAAATTAATTAGCCTTAATTGACATTACTCAATTTTTTTGGTATATTGATTGTATACAACTTTACTTGATTGCAAATTTTCATATAAAGCGACAAGTAAAACTTAAAATTGTGCGTTCTGTAACGGTAGATGGAGAATATGGATAAATTTAATAACAATTGGGATAAAATAATTGAGG
>JAVVTM010000095.1:0-5754 GCA_036653655.1 Clostridia bacterium
CTGTGAAATTGGATATCCCATTCCAACTCAAACCTAATTATACCATTCCAGTAAAAATTGTCTTCGATGGCCCTGTTTATCTTGTATTTGATGGGTCAGTAAATTTGCCTATCAAACATGAGTTTAAACAAATTTTTATATGACATATTTTGTATGTTTTCTTCAATATCTTCTTCCACCAAAAAGTTGTGGGCATACTGCGAAACTTCCTCTTCATAGTTGCTTGAGTTAAATGGTGGCAAGGGAGTTATACCCTCTGTCCTAGCAAAAATTGTGTATCTGTCGTTTAACGCATCAAGCAACGCTAAATAATCATAATCCATATTAACAACGGTTTCTACTAATGCGCTGGCTGTCTTTTTTTGGTCGATATCCATTGCGTAAATATAAGCTTCAACATCGCCACTCGCTTGATTTTGAAACATATCAATTTCTATCCGTATCCATAATATTTTACCATTGCCAAAATTTACATAAGACTCTTTTGCAACGGTTGTTGTGCCCTCAAGAAAACTCTTTAACAATTTTACTCTGTTAAAAGCCACTTTATATTCCTTAAGGTCCTCCTCCTCAATGTGCGTGGCGTATTCTAATTCAAAAAAGCCATCAACCGTTCCATCGCCGCTAAAAGTTAAAATTGTATCAATGTCGCTTTGTCCGTTGTCGCATGTGTTTTGCGTTAAGTTCATCTTAAACGAGCCAATTATATCTTGGTTGTGCACCTTTCTCCACTTGATTTCTTCGTTGTATCTTTCCTTCAATCTCATTCTTTCGGTAATATCAATGGCTGTGCCAATCGCCTTAATTGGTTTGCCGTTATAATTAAATATTAAAGTATAAGATATTTCATACCACCACCAAACATTGTGGTCATCATTCCACCACCTGCCAATGCTAGAGGCTGTCTTTTCGCCAGAGTAAACCTTTTCAAACATTTCGTTAAAGGCTGGCACATCATCTGGGTGCAATGCGCTACCTTCTTGCGCAAAAGATTCTGGCACATTATGTATTGTGGTTAGCGTATCAAAAAGTTTAATGTGTGTGGCATTATTCAAATTATAAATGGTTCTAGTTGGCAAATCTAATGTCCACATTGTAACACCACATTGCTTTGCCGCTTGCGCATAATTTTCTGAAAGACTCTTATATGCGCCTATACTTTCGGCAATGCCTAATGCGCTAACTGGTTTGCCTGCCTCAAATGTGGTGTGGTATTCAATTTTTTTCCAAATTGGAGTTCCATTTTCAACTACTTGAATTTCGCATAAAATTTCCGCTTCTCCCCGTTTAATCCTTTCGTGCATATCAAGCCATTGTTGTTGGCTTTCCATGTGGATTAACCCCATAGCGATTAAACTTTGAGGAAAGTTGTCAAACGATTTTGAAAACCCAACTTCGTTCATTGCGTTAATGCCCGTAATTGCGCTATTGTCCGTTGGATTGTAAATCCAGTATTGAACTCCACTGTATTTTAAAATTTTGGCTATTGTTTCATTTGTAGTGTTATTTTGCATTTTCTCACTCCAGATTTTTATATATTTTATTATCTTTTGTTATCCTCATTTTCGCTTATATTTTCAATAGTACCTTCGCTAAACGCTCCCTTGGCATTTTTTTCGTTGTCAAAAGCTTCATCATCTAAATTTACCTTCATAGTTTTAACAACTTCAGTAATGTCAACAGCCACTTCCAAATGTAAGTCTGTCCCACTGCGATTAATTGTTTTGCCACGCATTAAAAAAATCTCCTGCGTTTTTGGCATACGAAACAACCTAGTGTAAACTTTATTTTGCTCCATTTTTGCTATTGAGCAAAAATCGCAAGGAGTATTTCTTCGCATTAAAACTTCGTAACACTTTTTACCTTTACACTCCTCACGGCTAACGCCCATAATGTTGCAAAGATTGTCGTTTGCGTAAAGCAACTCAAATGTTTGTTTGTCGCACACATATATGCTATCGTTAATGGAGTCGATAACGCTGTCAACATCATTAATCCACTTGTTAATTGAGGTTGCCACAGACAAATCGCCAAAAACAGAAATAGTGTTTCTGCCGTGGCATTTAGAGTTGTAAAGCGCCTTATCCGCATTTTGATAAAGCAACTCAAACTGGTCAAGTTCCGCCGAAGAATGAGCAATGCCCACCGAACATGTGATGTTGGTTTCCTCGCCGTCAATTACAATTTCATTAATAGACTTGCAAAGCTGTTGCGCCTTGCTTTCCACTATTTCTAGCTTAGGAATATCATCAATAAACACTGCAAATTCATCGCCACCCATACGGGCTATAAGGTCCTTTTTTCGGAATGTAGCACGCAATTTGTCCGCAACAGCGCAAATTACTTTGTCGCCATAATCGTGCCCTTGAGTGTCGTTAATCTTTTTAAAATTGTCACTGTCAAGCATCATCATAGTGCAAATATTTTCGGTATTTTTTAAACGATGCGTTATCATTTCTTCTGCGCTAGCTCGATTTGTAAGCCCTGTCATTAAATCGGTTTTTGCCTGTTCTGCCATTGTGTTGTATTCCTTAACCATTTTTTTAAAACGGTGCATAGATTCTAAAACATTGCTTACTCGGCGGTTTACAACCTCAGGAATAAATGGTTTTACGATATAATCGTTTGCGCCCAATGTAAATGTGCTAATTTGCTGTTCGGGGCTGTCATCGGCGGTTATCATAATTACCGGCGTGCCATCAAGCTCGGGGCAATTTTTTTTGTACTGCAAAAATTCTTTACCGTCCATAACTGGCATACTAATATCTAGCAATATTAAATCAACTTGGTTTTGTTTTAAAATATCAAGCGCCTCTTTGCCGTTTTCTGCCTCTAAAAACGCAAACTTATCCTGAAGTATCTTTTTTAATACTATGCGGTTTATTGCAACGTCATCTACAATTAAAACTGTGTTGATGTTGTGGTTTACCGTAAGCAATGAGGTGCGGTACTTGCGCAATTCTTCATCAAGTTCTTTACGCATAGTAATATCGGTTAATTCGCCAACAATTATATTTTTATCGGCAACGCTAGACACATATTTTAACTTGCAATGTATCCATATTTTACTTGCGTTTTTGCGGTGGCGCATATATTCGCATTCCGCTATTTTTTTTGTTTCTATACAAGCGTTAAAAGCGTTAAGTAGCGCAGTTTTGTTTTCATCATCCATAAAATCTAAAATTTCTGATGTGCTTGACAATGTTTCATCGTGCCCAAGCAATGCGTGATACGCCTCGTTAACTCGGATAATTTCGATATCATCATTGGCAAATTCATACACTACTACCGGTTGCAATGTGTTGCTAAACAACTTTTGAACTTCGGGGTTTACATCAAACAAATCATCATAGTGATAGTTGGTTTGGTCAATTTTATATTGCGATTCTAGCGACATATTTGCGCAAAGAATTTCGTAATCTTTAACAGGCATTGGTCGGGCAAAAAAGTAGCCCTGCACATAATCACAACCCACGCTCCTCAAAAAATCAACCTGCTCCGCCGTTTCTGCGCCCTCGGCGATAACGGGGATATTTAACCATTTTGTCATACGGATTATTGAAGCGACAATGTTTTCGCCTCGCCCGGGATTGTCGGCTGTTGTCAAAAATTTCATATCAATTTTTAACACGTCAATATTGATATCTTTAAGTAGGCTAAGCGATGAATATCCACTGCCAAAATCATCCATAATAATTACAAAACCTCGGCGTTGAAGTAGTGTCATCATATTTTTCATCGCTACGGGGTTGTCGGTATAAGCGCTTTCTGTAAGCTCCAAATGAAGCAATGACGGCGCAATATTATACTTGCTTACAAGCGCAAGCAACGATTCTACTAGGTTTGGATTGTAAATATTAACTCTTGAAACATTTACCGAAATTGGATACGGCGTAATTTCTTTTTTTTGACGCTCGCAAAGATATTTGCACACCTGTTCCCAAACATAATGGTCTAGTTTTGTAATAAAGCCATTGCGCTCAAAAACTGGGATAAACGACGCTGGCGACAACATTCCCTTTTGCGGGTGTATCCACCTTACAAGCGCCTCTGCCCCACAAGGCAGGTTTGTGTGAATATTGTATTGAGGTTGCAAATACACCTCAAATTGACCGTTTTCTAAGGCGAAATTCATATCGTTTGTTATCTCTTGTTCCGCCGTTAGCAATGCGCCCATTTTTTCATTGTAGTAGGCAAAAAATTTAACATAATTGCCCTTGCAAGTTTTTGCGGCAAGCGTTGCCCTATTAAACATCTCATCAATAGATATTTTTGTATCATTAATAACATAAATGCCCACAGATGGCACTATATCGTAGTTTATATTGTAACTGGCAAGCGTCTTTTTTGATTGTTTTACCATGTTTTCAATTTTTTCTTTTTCATATGGAACGCAAAGCGCAACAATATCCCCGCTTATTCTTCCATAAGTTGCTAGCTTGCATTTTTGGGCGTCCTCAGCCATTTTGGTTGCAATATATTTTAGCAATCTATCGCCCTCGGCAATGCCAAAAAAGGTGTTGATAAGTTGAAACCTATCCACATCAAAACGCAAAAATGCAAAAGTTACTTTTGGATTATCATCAATCATTTCTCGTGTGGCTTCAAAAAATTTCGCCTTGTTATAAATGCCCGTTAACTCATCATAATCTGCCAAATATTTTAACTGCTTTAGCGCAGACAACTGGCTTCGCTCAATGGCGTTTCGCAACCTAACCAAAATAATTTCTTCATCATATGGCTTAGAAATAAAATCCCACGTTCCAAGCGATAACGCTTTTTTTTCACTTTCCACATCACAATCTTCGGTTGTAACAATAATTGGCAAATTGCTAAATCTTAAATCTTGCCCAATCGCTTCCATAACAAAAAAACCGTCCGCTATTGGCATAAAAATATCCAACAAAATGGCGACAATTTCCTCTGGGTGCTCGTTAAGTAAATCTAACGCTACTTGCCCGTTTTCCGCTTCTAGTACTGCGTATTTTTTTGATAGTACTTTAGACAGCGCTTTTCGGTTTTCGCAATTGTCATCAACCACCAATATTGATTTTAAAGTAGGCATATCTTTACCTCCATTTTAAAGTAACCAAAAATTGTCAAAACTTTTTTGATTTTTGCAACAACTTTTAAAGAAAAATATTATCAATTTTTGCAACAACTTATTAAAAAAATTATCGCAATTTTGACAAAATAACCGTCAAATATATAATAAATAATATAATTTAACAGAATATCTCTTTTATAGTATAAACTTTAAATGGTCAAGAGTCAATATCATATTAAAAAACACCCAATTTTTTTGTTTAAATATTGGATTATATTACGCTTTTTCAACATTTTAATGTGATTTGCGTACATTACACTTCTTTATTTTTTTGATTTGAAACGATTAGCGTTTGTTACGCTTCTTCAACATTTTAATGTGATTTGCGTACATTACACTTTTTCAATTTTTTGATTTGAAACGATATCGTTTGTTACGCTTTTTCAACATTTAATGTGCTTTGCGTTTGTTACGCTTCTTCAATTTTTTGATTAGAAATGATTTGCGTTTGTTACGCTTTTTCAACATTTTAAAGTGGTTTGCGTATGTTACGCTTCTTCAATTTTTTGAAACGATTGCCTTATGTTTTTACAACGCAAAAGAAAGGTTGACATTAAAGCAATAATGTTAACAACAACCATTATTGCGCCCAACAACGCCACTGCGACACCTGCCACATAAAACATCGTAGAATATTCACTAATAGC